>JBKBVM010000009.1:0-23618 GCA_046289555.1 bacterium | reverse complement strand
TTTCATTCGGCAGACGGGCGGCCGGGGTCAGTACGGCCACGCGGTGGTGGAGATCGAGCCCCTGCCCCGGGGCAGCGGGTTCGAGTTCGTGGACCGCATCACCGGCGGGGTGATCCCCAGGGAGTTCATCAGGCCGGTGGAGGACGGGGTCCGGGAAGCCATGGAGTCCGGGGTTTTGGCCGGGTACCCGGTGGTGGACGTGCGGGTGACCCTGGTGGACGGCTCCTACCACGAGGTGGACTCCTCGGAGCTGGCGTTCAAGATCGCGGGGTCCCTGGCGTTCAAGGATGCCGCCCGGAAAGCCAAGCCCGTCCTCCTGGAGCCCGTGATGAGGGTGGAGGTGACCACGCCGGAGGCCTACATGGGCGACGTGCTGGCGGACCTGAACGCCCGCCGGGGCCGGATCCAGGCCATGGAGCAGCGGCAGGGGCTGCGGGTGATCACGGCCCTGGTGCCGCTGGCGGAGATGTTCGGGTACGCCACGGACCTGCGGTCGCGGACCCAGGGACGGGCGGTGTACACCATGGAGTTCTCCCACTACGAGGAGGTCCCCGCGGCGGTGGCCGAGGAGGTCCTCAAAGGCCGGCTCGCGGTGGCCCGGACCTAGAAAACCCTGCGCGGAGGGGGCGAGGAGAATGGCCAAGCCGAAGTTTGAGCGGCGGAAGCCGCACGTGAACATTGGGACGATTGGGCATGTGGATCATGGGAAGACGACGTTGACGGCGGCGATCACGCATGCGATGGCGCGGTATGGGTTGGCGGAGCCGAAGGGGTATTACGACATTGACAATGCGCCGGAGGAGCGGCAGCGGGGGCTGACGATCAACATTAGTCATGTGGAGTATGAGACGGAGAAGCGGCACTATGCGCATGTGGACTGTCCGGGGCATGCGGACTACATCAAGAACATGATTACGGGTGCGGCGCAGATGGATGGGGCGATTCTGGTGGTGAGTGCGGCGGACGGGCCGATGCCGCAGACGCGGGAGCACATTTTGCTGGCGCGGCAGGTGAACGTTCCGGCGATTGTGGTGTTTTTGAACAAGGTGGACATGGTGGATGATCCGGAGCTGTTGGATCTTGTGGAGGTGGAGGTTCGGGAGCTATTGAGCCGGTACCAGTTTCCTGGGGAGGAGGTGCCGGTGGTACGGGGGAGTGCGTTACGGGCGTTGGAGGCGTTACAGGGGAATCCGCAGTTGAAGCGTGGGGAGGATCGGTGGGTGGATGGGATTTACGAGCTGATGGACGCGGTGGACAGTTACATTCCGACGCCGGTACGGGATGTAGACAAGCCGTTTTTGCTGAGCATTGAGGACATTTTCACGATTACGGGGCGTGGGACGGTGGCGACGGGTCGGGTAGAGCGGGGGCGGATCAAGGTAGGGGAGGAGGTAGAGATTGTGGGGCTGCGGGCGGAGCCGCGGCGGACGGTGGTGACGGGTTTAGAGATGTTTCGGAAGGTGTTGGATGAGGCGGTGGCTGGGGACAATGTGGGGGTATTGCTGCGGGGGGTGGAGCGGGACGATGTAGAGCGGGGGATGGTGCTGGCGAAGCCGGGGACGATCAAGCCGCACACGAAGTTTTTGGCGGAGGTGTATGTGTTGACGAAGGAGGAGGGGGGTCGGCACACGCCGTTTTTCAGTGGGTATCGGCCGCAGTTCTATTTTCGGACGACGGACGTGACGGGGACGGTGAAGCTGCCGGAGGGGGTGGAGATGGTGATGCCGGGGGACAACATCAATTTAGAGGTGGAGCTGATCAGCCCGATTGCGCTGGAGGAGGGGCTGCGGTTTGCGATCCGGGAGGGGGGTCGGACGGTGGGGGCCGGGGTGGTGACGAAGATCCTGGAGTAGACGGGAGGGAAGGGTGGCATGGCCCGCGAGATCATCACCCTGGCGTGTACCGTATGCAAGCGCCGGAACTACGTGACCACCAAGAACAAGAAGAACACCCCGGACCGCCTGGAGCTGTCCAAGTACTGCAAGTGGTGCCGCAAGCACACTCCGCACCGAGAGACGAGGTGAGGCAGCCATGCGGGAGCGGGACCGGGAGCTGAGGCGCCGGCGGCACCGGCGGGAGAAGATCCGCAAGCTGCTCGCCCGGATCCAGGCCGCCAGGACCCGCGAGGAGAAGGAGCGGCTCGTGCAGAAGGCCATCCGCATCGCCCCGTGGAGGATGGCGGAGTTCCAGAAGTACCTCGCGTGACCGACCCTCGCTTGCCGCACGGGGCGCCGCGGCCCCCGTGAGCCGACGGGTGGGGCTGGGCCCTCAGGGCCGCCCCTCCTCCACGGAACTGCAGATCCTCCTGGGGCTCCTGATCAGCCTGGGGGCGTTCTCCGTGGACGCCATGCTGCCGGCCCTGTCCAGCATGGCCGTCACCTTCGGCGTGGGTGAGACGCGGGCGCAGCTGGTGGTGGGCGCGTACCTCTTGGGGTTCTCTTGGGGGCAGCTCCTGTTCGGACCCCTCAGCGACGCGTGGGGCCGGCGGCCGGTGCTCCTGGGGGCGCTGGCGGTGTTCTGGGCCTCCAACGCGGCCCTTCCCTTCGTCCGGGACTTCGGACTCCTGGTGGCGGCCCGGGCGGTGCAGGGCCTGCTGGCTTCCAGCCTGCGCACCGTGGGTACCGCATGGATCCGGGACCGGTACCGCGGCGAATCCATGGCCCGCGTGATGGCCCTGGTGCAGAGCGTGTTCGTGGTCGCCCCAGTGGTGGCGCCGTGGGTGGGGGCGTACCTGGCAAGGCTCGGCTGGCCTGCGGTGTTCCTGTTCCTGGCGACCACGGGCTGCGTCCTGTGGGGGTGGGCGCTGGCAAGGCTGGAGGAGACCCTGCCGCCCGCGGCCCGCAGGCCCCTGGCGTGGCGGCCCCTGTGGGAGGCTGCGGGGATGGTGGCCCGTACCCGGGAGAGCCTGGTGGGTGCCGGGCTTTTGGCCCTCACGTACGGGATGCTGTACGCGTACCTGGTGAGCGCCGCCCAGCTGTACAAGAGGCACCTGGGCCTGTCCAACGAGGCGTTCGCCGCAGCCTTCGCGGGCACGGCCCTGTTCCAGCTGGTGGCCATGGTCGCCACGCGCGCCCTGGTGGAACGGTTGGGGGTTCGCCGGCTGGTGCGGACCGCCGCGGCGTACCTCTGTGCCGTGACGGTGCTCCTCCCGCTGCACGCGGGGGCTCGGGGACCGGTGGGGGCCCTGTGGCTGCACCTGAGCCTGGCGTTCTTCGGGATCACGTTGACCTTCCCGAACGCTACCAGCCTGGCCCTGGAGCGTCTGGGCCAGGTGGCAGGGTTCGCCAGCAGCGCCGTCGGCTTCGCCAGCACCTTTGTGGCGGGCCTGGTAGGCAACATCGTGGGCCAGTGGTCCGGCGGAGACCCGGTGCGGTTCGCCTGGGGCTGGGCGGCCCTTGGGGCGCTGGTCCTGGTGACCAGCCGCTGGGCCGGTTGCCCGCCGGTGCACCGCGAGCGTAAGATAAGCCCCGGAGGGGCGTAGCTCGAACGGCTAGAGCGCCGGTCTCCAAAACCGGAGGTTCCGGGTTCGAATCCCGGCGCCCCTGCCAGCCCCCAGACGCAGCTTTGCGCGCCCGCCACACTCCCGGGGCCTCCTGCCACGGGACGCTCGGTGTACGCTAAGCATGGAGGAGGTGGAAGGTGAGGGGACTCCTGGTCGTAGCCGTCGTGGCCGCGCTGACGGGGGTTTCCCTGGCCCAGCCGCAGGCTCCCAGGACGGTGGCGGTGGCGCCGTTTTGGGACCTCAGTGCGGACGGGATCCACGTGGACGCGGAGCAGATGAACCGGGACCTATCCCGGCTCCTGGAACGGACGGGCCAATTCCGCGTGATCCCTGCGGACCGGGTCTCTAGGGCCATGCGGTCGCTGGGCTACTTCCCGTCGCAGCTGTTCCACCCGGCTCGGGCGCGGGAGGTCGAAGAGTTGTTGGGGGCGGACTGGCTGGTGGTGGGCCGGTGGACTCACCTGGACACCACTGCCCACGGGGACGGCGAGCTCGACCTGCCCCGGAGGGGAGGCGGCGGCGCGGTGGCGGTGCTGGAGGTGTGGGTTTGGGAGAGGGGCACCAGCCGGCCGCGCTACGAGGCTACCTTCGACGCCTTCCGGCCCGCGGTGTCCGGTCTGCTGGGCCTGAGGGAGGCCGCGCAGGAGGTGCTCCGCAAGGCGGTCGCAGCCCTTGCCCGGCTATAGGCCCGGCTCACGGGTGCGAACCCCGAGGCTGGCCCTTTACAGGGTCCGGTGCGCTCCCTATAATCACCGGGGCGCCCGCCAGGGGCGCCGTCTTGTGTTTGGACGCAGTTTGCGAGGGTGTGGAGGGGCCAGATGGCCCGAGTCACGAACCTGATCCGGAAGTCCGAGCGACCCGTGGCGCGGCCGGCGGTCCGCAGGGGCCCGTCCGTGCTGGAGCGGGCCACGCGGTACCTGCGGGAGGTGCGGGCCGAACTGAACCGGGTTACCTGGCCCAGCCGCCAGGAGCTCATCGCCAGCACGGTGGTGGTGTTGGTCGTGGTGGGCGTGCTGTCCGCCTACCTGGGGGCGTGGGACGCCCTGTTCACGTGGCTGTTCCAGCGGGTGCTGCGGTGACGGAGGAGCGGCAGGTTTCCACGGTCGAAGAGCCGGCGGACGCAGCGGCCACCGCCCCCCGGGACCCGCGCCGCCGGTGGTACGTGATCCACACGTACTCGGGCTACGAGAACAAGGTGAAGACCAACCTGGAAAAGCGGGTCCAGTCCATGGGGATGCAGGAGAAGATCTTCCAGGTGCTCATCCCCACGGAGGACGAGATCGAGATCAAGGAAGGGAAACGGCGCATCGCCAAGAAGAAGATCTATCCCGGCTACGTCCTGGTGGAGATGATCCTCGACGACGACTCCTGGTACGTGGTCCGGAACACCCCCGGCGTCACCGGCTTCGTGGGCGCGGGGAACCGCCCCGTCCCCCTGGAGGACGAGGAGGTCCGGGCCATCCTGGGGCAGGTGAAGGACGAGACCCCCAAGCTGCGCATCCACTACCACAAGGGCGACACGGTGCGGATTACCTCCGGCCCCTTCCAGGAGTTCACGGGGGTGGTGGACGAGATCCTGCCGGAGAAGGAGAAGGTCCGGGTCCTGGTGTCCATCTTCGGCCGGGAGACTCCCGTGGAGCTGGACTTCACGCAGGTGGAGCGCACGTAGCGGGTTCGAGGTGACGGCGCATGAAGAAGGTCGTGGCGCAGGTCAAGCTGCAGATCCCCGCAGGCAAGGCCACGCCCGCCCCGCCGGTGGGCACCGCCCTGGGCCCGCACGGGATCAACATCATGGAGTTCTGCAAGGCCTACAACGAGCGGACCGCCTCCCAGGTGGGGATGATCGTCCCCGTGGAGATCACCATCTACTCGGACCGGAGCTTCACCTTCGTCACCAAGACCCCGCCGGCCTCCGTACTGCTGAAGAAGGCCGCGGGGCTGGAGGTGGGCTCGCCGGAGCCCAACAAGAAGAAGGTCGGGCGGGTGACCCGCAAGCAGGTGGAGGAGATCGCCCGCCTGAAGATGCCGGACCTGAACACCACCTCCCTGGAAGCGGCGGTGCGGATGATCGAGGGCACCGCCCGCAGCATGGGGATTGAGGTGGTGGGCTGAGCTGCGGGTCTGTGCCAGGAGGACGGGATGGCGCGGCGAGGGAAGCGGTACGAGGACGCGGCGAAGCTGGTGGACCGCACGCGGCTGTACGATCCTGAGGAGGCGATGCGGCTGGTGAAGGCGGTCGCCCGCGCGAAGTTCGACGAGACGGTGGAAGCGGCCCTGCGTCTGGCGGTGGATCCGAAGCATGCGGACCAGGTGGTCCGGGGGACCGTGGTGCTGCCCCACGGCACGGGCCGGGCGGTGCGCGTGCTGGTGTTCGCCAAGGGGGACAAGGCCAAGGAGGCGGAGGCCGCGGGCGCGGACTACGTGGGCGCCGAAGACCTGATCCAGCGCATCCAGCAGGAGGGGTGGACCGACTTCGACGTGGCAGTGGCCACCCCCGACCTCATGGGGCAGGTGGGTCGTCTGGGCCGGATTTTGGGGCCGCGGGGGCTCATGCCGAACCCCAAGGCGGGGACGGTGACCTTCGACGTGGGTCGGGCGGTCCGGGAGATCAAGGCCGGCAAGATCGAGTTCCGAGTGGACAAGGCCGGGATCGTCCACGCGCCCATCGGGAAGGCTTCCTTCTCCGAGCAGGCGCTGCTGGAGAACTTCGCAGCCCTGCTGGACGCGGTGGTGCGGGCGCGGCCAGCCGCGGTGAAAGGGCAGTACATCCGCACCATCGCCCTGAGCCCCACCATGGGGCCCTCGGTGCGGGTGGATCCGGCCCGGGCGGTAGCCCTGGCCGCAGGCCGGGCCGCCTAGACTCCGGGCGGCCGCACCTTCGGGCGCGTTGACCGGGCGGTCGCCAGCTGGTAGCATAGCGGCCGTCGACAACTGACCGGGTCCCTAGCCCGGGCCGTCCGCAGACCGCAGGTCCCGTCAGGGTGAAAGGCCAGGTGGCCGCCTGCCGAGGACGTCCGGCTCACCCGCCGGGGTGGGCCTGCCGGCGCTCCGTCTGCGGGGCGCCGCTCGTTTTCGGCCGTGCGGCCTTCCAGGCGGTCCTGGGTACGCGGAGGGCCCCGGTTACGGCCGGACGTACGAGGGGTGCTGGATGGCGAGGCCGGAAAAAGTCGAGGCGGTCCAGCGGCTGAAGGAGCAGCTGCGCCGGGCCCGCGGGTTGGTGCTCACCGACTTCCGTGGGCTGAGCGTGCCGGAGATGGAAGCCCTGCGGCTCCAGCTGCGGAAAGAGGGTGGCGAGTACCGGGTCGTCAAGAACACCCTGTTGGGGATCGCGGCCTCAGAGCTGGGCCTGGAGGGGCTGCAGCAGTTCCTGCAGGGGCCCACAGGCATCGCCGTGGGCTACGACGACCCCACGGTACCCGCCCGGGTGGTTCACGACTTCATCCGGCAGTACCGGAAGCTGGAGGTCAAGGGGGGTCTGGCGGAAGGCAGGGTCCTGGACCCCGCGGGGGTCCGGGCCCTGGCGGAGCTGCCAGGCCGCGACCAGCTGCTGGCGAAGGTGCTGGGGGGCCTTCAGGGACCCCTTTACGGGGTGGTGGGGACCCTGGTGGGCCTGCAGCGGAAGCTGGTGTACGCCCTGGACCAGATCCGGAAGAAGCGGGAGGAGGTCCCCGGAGTCTAGGAGACGGAGGAGGGAGCGGAGATGGCGAAGCTGAGCACGGCGGAGATCGTGGAAGCGATCGGCAACCTCACGGTGCTGGAGCTGGCCGAACTGGTGAAGGCGTTGGAGGAGAAGTTCGGGGTGACCGCCGCAGCACCGGTGGCCGTCGCTGCGGCGCCCGCAGCTGTGGCCCCGGCTGCGGTGGAGGAGGAACAGACGGAGTTTGACGTGATCCTGGCGGAGGCTGGCGCCAACAAGATCCAGGTCATCAAGGTGGTCCGCGAGATCACGGGCCTCGGGCTCAAGGAGGCCAAGGACCTGGTGGACGGCGCACCCAAGCCTGTGAAGGAGAAGGTGTCCAAGCAGGAGGCGGAGTCCATTAAGGCGAAGCTCCAGGAAGTGGGGGCGGAGGTGGAGGTCAAGTAGGACGGCGGGGTCTCCCCACGCCGCGCGGTCGGGCGATCCCGGGTTGACGGGGCCAGCCCGGGCGTGTTATTTTGTTCTGCGATTTGCGGCTACAGGGACGAGCACCTGATCGAACCTTTCCCCCTGCGCCGGGTGTGCGTGGTCTGCTTGAGTCTTACGGAGGTCGGGAACTCGTGAGTGGGAGGCCCGAACACCCCTCCGGGGTGGGGTTTTCTACTGTTTTCTTCTCCAGGCCCGGGGGATTCGGCCTGACCGACGCCCGCGGCTGGGACGCGGGAGGCCAAAGCCGCTGCGTCCGCGAGCCTGTCCACGAAGCCCGCGATCCGTGGGACGGACCGGGGGCCCCGAAGGTCGTGCCAGCGATCCTCGGGGGAGTCTAGGCCGTCCGCTGGGCTCCCGACCTGGTAACGGTGGGAGAGGGACCGCCGGGAAACCGCTGACGAGATGGGGGTGACCGCCACGAAAGCGTCCGCGGAGCTGAACAAGCAGTTCGCGCTGGGCCCGTTTAACTTCGAGCGGACCCCGCGCCTGGGGATCGGCCGCCTGGTGAAACGGGGCCGGCGGGAGCGGGTCAGCTTCGGGAAGCTCCCGGATGTCCTGGAGCTGCCCGACCTGGTGGAGGTCCAGCGGAGGTCCTTCCGCTGGTTTGTGGAGGAAGGGATCCGGGAGGTCTTCGAGGAGATCTCGCCGATCCAGGACTTCACGGGCAACCTGGAGCTGTACTTTGGCGTCCCGGACGAACGCAAGCGGCGGCGCGCGCCGGAAGGGGTGGACATCTTCAACTTCCGGGAGGGGGTACTGGACTTGGGCGGCTACTACTTCGAGGCGCCCAAGTACAGCCCCGAGGAGTGCCGGGAGCGGGACGCCACCTACAGTGCGGCCCTGAAGGTCCGGGTCCGGCTGGTCCTCAAGGACACTGGGGAGATCAAGGAGCAGGACGTGTTCATGGGCGACTTCCCGCTCATGACGCGGAACGGTACCTTCATCATCAACGGGGCGGAGCGGGTGGTCGTCAGCCAGCTGGTGCGCTCCGCGGGGGTGTACTACAGCTTCCTCACCGACAGCAGCGGCCGGCGGTTCCCGGCGGCCACCGTGATCCCCACCCGCGGGGCATGGCTGGAGTTCGAGATCGACGCCACGGGCGGGGTGTACGTGCGCATCGACCGCACCCGGAAGCTGCCCGCCACGGTCCTCCTGCGGGCCGTGGGGTACGAGAGCGACGAGGTCCTGCGCAAGCTGTACGGCGGGGACCGGGCCATCGAGGCCACCCTGGAGAAGGACCCCAGCCGGGACCGGAACACCGCCCTCATGGAGATCTACCGGCGGCTGCGGCCGGGGGACCCGCCCAACGTGGAGTCCGCCACGGCCCTCCTGCACACCCTGTTCTTCGACCCCCGGCGGTACGACCTGGGGAAGGTGGGCCGGTACAAGCTGAACAAGAAGCTGAATCTGGACATCCGGCCGGACCAGCGGACGCTTACCCCCGAGGACATCGCCCAGATCGTCCGGTACCTCATCGCCCTGAACAACGGGGAGGGGCAGGAGGACGACATCGACCACCTGGGGAACCGCCGCGTGCGGGCGGTGGGGGAGCTGCTGCAGAACCAGTTCCGGATCGGCATGCTCCGGATGGAGCGGGTGATCCGGGAGCGAATGACCATCCAGGAGACCGAGCAGGCCACCCCGCAGGTCCTCATCAACATCCGACCCGTCACCGCGGCCATCAAGGAGTTCTTCGGCTCCAGCCAGCTGTCACAGTTCATGGACCAGACCAACCCCCTCTCCGAGCTGCGGCACAAGCGGCGGCTGAGCGCCCTGGGGCCGGGCGGTCTGAGTCGGGAACGGGCCGGGTTCGAGGTGCGGGACGTGCACCCCTCCCACTACGGGCGCATGTGCCCCATCGAGACCCCGGAGGGACCCAACATCGGTCTGATCTCCTCCCTGGCCACGTACGCGCGGGTGAACGACCTGGGGTTCATCGAGACGCCGTACCGCCGCGTGCGCAACGGCCGGGTGACCCGGGAGATCGTGTACCTGACCGCGGACGATGAGGAGAAGTACACCATCGCCCAGGCCAACGTGCAGACGGACGAACAGGGGATGCTCCCCGAGCGGGTAGTGGCGCGGCAGGCGGGCGGCCACCCCGTGGTGGTGCCGCGGGAGCAGGTGGACTTCATGGACGTCTCGCCCAAGCAGATCGTGTCCGTGACCACCGCCCTGATCCCGTTCCTGGAGCACGACGACGGGACACGGGCCCTGATGGGGTCCAACATGCAGACGCAGGCGGTCCCCCTGGTGCGGCCCGAAGCGCCCCTGGTGGGCACCGGGGTGGAGTACCGGGTGGCTGCGGACTCGGGCGCGGTGGTGCTGGCGGAGGAGGACGGGGTGGTAGAGTCTGTGACTGCGGACGAGATCGTGGTCCGCGGCCAGCGACGGATCACCTACCGGCTGACCAAGTTCCGCCGGAGCAACCAGGGGACCTGCATCAACCAGCGGCCCGTGGTGCGGAGCGGGCAGGAGGTGAAGAAGGGGCAGGTGCTGGCAGACGGCCCGTCCACGGACGGTGGGGAGCTGGCCCTGGGCCACAACGTGCTGGTGGCCTTCATGCCGTGGGAGGGCTACAACTACGAGGACGCCATCCTGATCAGCGAGCGGCTGGTACGGGAGGACCTGTTCACCAGCATCCACATCGAGGAGTACGAGGTCGAGGCCCGCGACACCAAGCTGGGACCGGAGGAGATCACCCGGGACATCCCCAACGTGGCGGAGGACGCCCTGCGGGACCTGGACGAGCGGGGGATCGTCCGCATCGGCGCCGAGGTCCGGGCGGGCGACATCCTGGTGGGCAAGGTGACCCCCAAGGGGGAGACGGAGCTCACCGCGGAGGAGCGCCTGCTGCGGGCCATCTTCGGGGAGAAGGCGCGGGAGGTCCGGGACACGTCCCTGAAGGTCCCGCACGGGGAGAAGGGCACCGTGGTGGCCGTGAAGGTGTTCAGCCGGGAGAACGGGGACGAGCTGCCTCCCGGGGTCAACCAGATGGTGCGCGTGTACGTGGCCCAGAAGCGGAAGATCACCGTGGGCGACAAGATGGCGGGCCGCCACGGGAACAAGGGGGTCATCAGCAAGATCGTCCCCGTGGAGGACATGCCGTTTTTGCCGGACGGGACTCCCGTGGACATCGTCCTGAACCCCCTGGGGGTGCCCAGCCGCATGAACGTGGGTCAGGTCCTGGAGACCACCCTGGGGTGGGCGTGCGCCCAGTTGGGCTTCTACGCGGAGGTCCCGGTGTTCGACGGGGCCCGGGAGTCGGAGATCGAGGCGTTGCTGGAGCGAGCGGGGCTCCCGCGGGACGGGAAGATCACCCTCTACGACGGGCGGACGGGCCTGCCCTTCGACCAGCCGGTGGTGGTGGGGCAGATCTACATGATGAAGCTGCTGCACCTGGTGGAGGACAAGATCCACGCCCGGAGCACGGGGCCCTACAGCCTGATCACCCAGCAGCCCCTGGGCGGGAAGGCCCAGTTCGGCGGCCAGCGGTTTGGGGAGATGGAGGTGTGGGCCCTGGAGGCGTACGGGGCGGCCAGCACCCTGCAGGAGCTGCTGACGGTGAAGAGCGACGACGTGGTGGGCCGCGTGAAGACCTACGAGGCCATCGTGAAGGGGGAGAACATCCAGGAACCCGGGGTGCCGGAGTCCTTCAAGGTCCTGGTGAAGGAGCTGCAGGCCCTGTGCCTGGACGTGAAGGTCCTGAGCGCGGACCACCGCGAGATCGAGCTGCGGGAGATCGAGGAGGACGTGGTGGAGACCCAGCGGTCCCTGGGCATCAACCTGGAGGGTGAGGAAGCCCTCCTGGAGGAGCCCATCTAGCGCGGGGGGAGGAAGCCATGCAGGACGTGAACCACTTCGAGGCGGTCAAGATCAGCCTGGCCTCCCCCGAGCAGATCCGCATGTGGTCTCGGGGCGAGGTGAAGAAGCCGGAGACCATCAACTACCGGACCCTGAAGCCCGAGCGGGACGGGCTGTTCTGCGAGCGGATCTTCGGGCCGGTGAAGGACTGGGAGTGCCACTGCGGGAAGTACAAGCGGATCCGGTACAAGGGGATCATCTGCGACCGGTGTGGGGTGGAGGTGACCCGGGCCAAGGTCCGCCGGGAGCGGATGGGCCACATCGAGCTGGCGGCCCCCGTGGTGCACATCTGGTACCTGAAGGGGGTGCCCAGCCGCATCGGGCTGCTGCTGGACATCTCGCCCCGGGCCCTGGAGCGGGTGGTGTATTTCGCCGCGTACATCGTCATCGACCCCGGGGACGTGAAGGAGCTGCAGAAGAAGCAGATCCTCACGGAGAACGAGTACCGGGAGCTGCGGGAGAAGTACGGAGGGCGGTTCCGCGCGGCCATGGGGGCGGAGGCGATCAAGGAGCTCCTCATGGAGCTGGACCTAGAGCAGGAGTCCAAGCGGCTGCGGGAGGAGCTGCGGGGCAGCACCGGCCAGAAGCGGATCAAGATCCTCAAGCGGCTGGAGGTGGTGGAGGCGTTCCGGAAGAGCGGGAACCGTCCGGAGTGGATGGTCCTGGACGTGATCCCGGTGATCCCCCCGGACCTTCGGCCCATGGTCCAGCTGGACGGGGGCCGGTTCGCCACCAGCGACCTCAATGACCTGTACCGGCGGGTGATCAACCGGAACAACCGGTTGAAGCGGCTGCTGGACCTCGGGGCGCCGGAGATCATCGTCCGCAACGAGAAGCGGATGCTCCAGGAGGCGGTGGACGCGCTCATCGACAACGGCCGGCGGGGCCGGCCCGTGACAGGGCCCAACAACCGGCCCCTGAAGTCGTTGAGCGACCTGCTGAAGGGCAAGCAGGGGCGGTTCCGGCAGAACCTCCTGGGCAAGCGGGTGGACTACTCCGGCCGGAGCGTGATCGTGGTGGGCCCGAAGCTCAAGCTCCACCAGTGCGGGCTGCCGAAGGAGATGGCGCTGGAGCTGTTCAAGCCCTTCGTGATGAAGAAGCTGGTGGAGCGGAACCTGGCTCAGAACATCAAGAACGCGAAGCGGATGGTGGAGCGGCAGCGCCCGGAGGTGTGGGACGTCCTGGAGGACGTGGTGCGGGAACACCCGGTGCTGCTGAACCGGGCTCCCACCCTCCACCGGCTGGGCATCCAGGCCTTCGAGCCCGTCCTCATCGAGGGGAAGGCCATCCAGATCCACCCCCTGGTGTGCACCGCCTACAACGCGGACTTCGACGGGGACCAGATGGCGGTGCACGTCCCGCTGAGCGCTGCCGCGCAGGCGGAGGCCCGGTTGCTCATGCTGAGTGCGTACAACATCCTCCTGCCGGCCTCGGGCAAGGCGGTGGCCAGCCCCCAGCGGGACATCATCCTGGGCTGCTACTACCTGACCCTGGAGAAGCCGGGTGCCCGCGGGGAGGGGAAGGCCTTCAGCACGCCCGCGGAGGCCATCCTGGCGTACGAGCACGGGGTGGTGGAGCTGCACGCGCGGGTGAAGGTGCGCCTGGCGCCGGGCACCGAGCCCATCGAGACCACGGTGGGCCGCATCGTTTTCAACGAGGCCATCCCGGAGGAGCTGCGCTTCGTAGACCAGGTGTGCGACCGGAAGGTCCTCAGCCAGATCGTGTCGGATGCCTACTACCGGCTGGGACCCACCAAGACCGCCCAGCTGCTGGACGCCTTGAAGGACCTGGGATTCCGCTTCGCCACCCAGTCCGGGCTCAGCCTGTCCATGCGGGACATCGTGCAGCCCCCGGAGAAGGAGCAGATCCTGGAGGAGGCCCAGAAGCGGGTGGACGCCATCGAGCAGCAGTACCGCCGCGGCCTCATCACAGACGGGGAGCGGTACCAGAAGACCATCGACGTGTGGATCGAGGCCACGGAGCAGGTCACGAACGCCATGCTGAAGCACTTCGACCCGTTCAACCCGCTGTACATGATGGCCCAATCTGGCGCTCGGGGGAACATCCAGCAGATCCGGCAGCTGGCGGGGATGCGGGGCCTGTTCACGGATCCCTCGGGGCGCATCATCGAGATCCCCATCAAGAGCAACTTCCGCGAGGGACTGACGGTGCTGGAGTACTTCATCGGCATGCACGGCCAGCGCAAGGGCCTGGCGGACACGGCCATCCGGACCTCCGAGTCAGGGTACCTGACGCGGCGCCTGGTGGACGTGGCTCAGGACGTGATCGTGCGGGAGGAGGACTGCGGGACGTCCCGGTTCATCGTGCTGGAGCCCGTCCGGGAGGGCAACGAGGTGGTGGTGCCCCTCCGGGACCGCATCGTGGGCCGGGTGGCGGCGCAGGACATCGTGCCCCCGCGGCAGCGGCGTCCCCTGGTGGAGGCGGGCCAGGAGATCACGGAGGAGCTGGCGGAGGCCATCGAGGCCGCGGGGGTCGACCGCGTGCCGGTGCGGTCCGTGCTGACCTGCGAGACCCGGTACGGGGTGTGCAGCAAGTGCTACGGGCGCAACCTGGCCACGGGGAAGATGGTGGACATCGGGGAGGCGGTGGGCATCATCGCGGCCCAGTCCATCGGAGAACCGGGCACCCAGCTGACCATGCGGACCTTCCACACGGGCGGGGTGGCGGGCTTCGACATCACCCAGGGTCTGCCCCGGGTGGAGGAGCTGTTCGAGGCCCGCAAGCCCAAGGGTCAGGCCCTCATGGCGGAGATGGCGGGCCGGGTGCGGATCGTGGAGGACCGGCGGGCCCGGCGGATCGTTCTGGAGGGGAAGGACCAGACCGTGGAGTATGTGGTGCCGCACGGGCAGCGCCTGCTGGTCCAGGACGGCGACCGGGTGGAGGCCGGCCAGCGGCTCACGGAGGGGAATTTGAACCCCCACGACATCCTGCGGATCCAGGGCGTGGAGGCGGTGCAGAAGTACCTCGTACAGGAGATCCAGAGCGTGTACCGCTCCCAGGGCGTGGAGATCAACGACAAACACATCGAGATCATCGTGCGGCAGATGCTGCGGCGGGTGAAGGTGCGCGACGAGGGCGACACGGACCTCCTGCCCGGCGAGGTGGTGGACGTGTTCACCTTCCGGGAGGAGAACCGGAAGGTGGAGGCCCGGGGCGGGCGGCCCGCACAGGCGGACCCCGTGCTGATGGGGATCACCAAGGCTTCCCTGGCCACGGAGTCGTGGCTGTCCGCGGCGAGCTTCCAGGAGACCGCCCGGGTGCTGACGGACGCGGCCACCAAGGGCAAGGTGGACCCCCTCATCGGCCTCAAGGAGAACGTGATCATCGGCAAGCTCATCCCCGCGGGCACAGGGATGCCCAGGTACCGGCAGGTGCGGGTGGCGGCGGAGTTCTGAGCGGCGCGCGGCCTTGAACGCCGCCACCCTCAGCTGGCGCGACTGGGAGTGGGATCCGCAGGTGGTGGCGGCGCTGCTGGCCACCGCGCTGCTCTACCACCTGCACCCTCGCGTCCGCGCGACCCCCCGACACCGGCTGTGGTTCTGGTCCGGGCTGGCTGCCGTTGCCGTGGCGGTGCTCTCGCCTCTGGAGGCGGGAGCCCGCCTTCTGCTGTGGTTGCACATGGTCCAGCACCTGGTGCTGATCCTCGTGGCCGGGCCGCTTTGGGCCGCCTGCCTGCCCGCTCCGTTTCTCGGCTGGCTGACCCGGCGGCCGGTGCTGGGCCCCGTGCTGTGGGTGCTGTGGAATCCGTGGGCGTCCACCGGCCTCTATAATCTGGTGATCCTGGCCTGGCACCTGCCGGCCCTGTACAACTGGGTCCTGCGGTCGGAGCTGGCCCACGCGCTGCAGCACGCGACCTTTCTGGGTTCGGCGGTGGTGTTCTGGGGCGTGCTGCTAAGCCCGGCTCCGCGGAACCCCACGCGCGGACAGCGCTTGGTGATGGTCGGGGTCAGTGCGGTGCTGCAGTTCGTCCCCGCCTTCGTCCTGTCGGTGGCCGACCGCGTGCTGTACGCGCCCTACCTGGAGGTTCCGCGCCTGTGGGGGTGGTCCGCTCTGGACGACCAGCGCTGGGCGGGGGTGCTCATGTGGGTGGGGATGAACCTGGTCTACGCCCTCACCGCCCTGTGGGTGGTCTGGCCGTGGCTAGGGTCGGGGGCAGTCCGCGGGACGGAATCCGAGTAGCGGCGGCGAGGACCCCGTGTGGGAGCTGGTGGCGGTTTCGGTGACGTGGTGGCTCGTGAGCCTGACCGGTGTGATGGCACCCGGCCCGGTGTCTGCGGTGGCGGTGGGGGAAGGCGCGCGTCGGCTGGAGCCTCATCAGGTCCGCTCGGTCCCGCTCCCCAGAGGTCAACCCCGGTCGGCCCGTCGCGGGATTCAGGACGGCGGGGGTGGTCTGGGCAGGGGTGCTGGCCACGGTGGGGAACCCCTACTGGTTGGTGTGGTGGGCGACGGTGGGCGCCAGCTACTACCTGCTGTTCACCCGCTACGGTCCCGTCGCGGTGGTCGGCCTGTTCTTCCTCGGGCACATCGCGTTGGACCTGGCCTGGACGACTCTTTTGGCGGGCGTTGTGGGGGCGGGCCGCCGGCGTTTCCCCGAGACCGGGTACCGGCTCCTCCTGGTCGGCTCCGGGCTGTTCCTGGTCGGGCTGGGTGGCCTCTTCCTCTCCTCCGGACTGCGGCACGTAGCCCGCTGGCCCTGATGGCTAGAACAGCTGCGCGTCCAGGGCGAGCGCCACGAACAGGGCCAGCAGGAGGACGGCGACGGGGACGCTGAACAGGGTGGCGACCACCGGCCGCTCCCACCGCAGGTGCATGAAGTACGCCATGATGAGGGCGGCCTTGACCAGGGCCAGGATCACCAGGCTGGTGATCAGCAGGCCCCTGGGGATGTGCAGGAGCGTGACCCCGATCTCCGCCACCGTCACCACCAGGAGCCAGAACCAGGTCACCCCGTAGACGCCGTAGCCGTGCTGCGCGGGCTCGTGGTCCGACATGACCTGCCTCCCCAAGTCAGTGTGCCGCCGCCACGGGGACCGCGGGCGGGATGAGGTACATGAGGGTGAAGATGAACACCCACACCAGGTCCACGAAGTGCCAGTACAGCCCCGCGTTCTCCACCCGTTCGGCCCGGGTGTGTGGGTCCACAGGGGATGGGGGGGCCGGTGGTTCCTCCACCGCCTCTACCGCGTCCGCGGGCAGCATGGCCGCGTTGTTGGCACCCTTGCCGGGGAGCAGCACCACCACGCGCCCGATCCGGGGGTGAGCCCTCTCCACGACAGTCTCGGGCCGGTCGGGGAGCGCCAGCACCCGGACGCGGGCCCCGGGGCAGAGGGGCCGTCCCTGCCGATCCCGCAGGGGCTTCTGCCAGTCCTCCAGGGCCCGGCGCTCCGCCCTCGCCTTGAAGAACACGTACATGAGGTACAGGACCCCACTGGTGACGTGGCCCCCGTGGAAGCCGGTGATGATGAAGAAACTGGCGCTGAAGGCCGGGACCCCCCACGGGTTGGTGTGCAGCCGCGCGCCCTCCTGGATGAAGTGGGTCCACTCGTATGCCTGCATGCCCAGGAAGGTCAGCCCGCCCGCGATGGTGAGGAGGAGGAACCGCTCCACCAGCGGGTGGTCCCCGCGCTTGGCCGCGTTCACCGCCACCGCCATGGTGGCGCTGCTGCAGATGAGGATGAAGGTCATGGCCCCCACTAGGCCGATGTTGAAGATCTCGGTGGCGTTGGGCCAGGCGCCTGCGGTCATCCGGGCGGCCCCGTAGGCGCTCAGCAGACCCCCGAAGGTGAACGCGTCGGAGAGGAGGAAGATCCACATCATGAACTTCCCCCAGCTCATCCCGAAGGGCGACACCCCGCCGCCCCACGCGCTGACCTTGTGCTCCACGACCGCTTCCGCCATACGACCTCCTACCGGGCGAACAGGACCGCGAACAGCCACACCCACAGACCCGCGAGGAAGTGCCAGTACACCGACAGGCTAGATAGGTCGGCCGTCACAGCACGTGTGGGGTGGCGGGTCCGCCGCAGGGCCAGGGCCCACCAGACCAGGCCCCCCACCACGTGGACCAGGTGCGCCCCGGACAGCACGTAAAAGTAGGACGCCCCGGGGTTGGCCGCCAGCCCCACCCCCGAGGAGGACAGCCACCCCCACCCGATCAGCTGGGCGGCCAGGAATCCCGTGCCGAGTGCCACGCCCCAGGCCATCCGCACTCGAGCCCTGTCCAGCATCCCCCGGCGTGCGGCTCTCCGGGCAGCTTCCAGCGCCGCGCTGCTCCCCAGCAGAGCCGCGGTTCCCGGCCACAGGACCGGCGGTCGGGGGGAAGGGACCCAACCTAGAGAGGCCATGCGGCTCAACAACGCCGAGCTGAGCCCCAGGAAGAACATGCCCACCGCCGCGACCACCAGCCACACGAAGAGGCCGGTAGACCGTTCCCGGTCGGGCCGGCCACCGGGGCCGCCGTCCCCGCGCGGCGGGGCCGGCGGCGCCTTCGGTGGAGCGGGGCGTTCCAGGGTGACCGCCATGGCCGGGCTAGTGGCCGCTAACCCTCACGCCCGCGGGCTCCGGCTCCCACTGGGGCAGGTAGTCCTGGGGTGCTCCCGGGACGCTGTACTCGTACGGGCCGCGGTACACCTGCGGGATCTCCCCAGGCCAGTTGTGGTGGGGCGGGGGGCTTTCGGTGGACCACTCCAGGGTCGTCCCCCGCCAGGGGTTGCGATCCGCGGGCCGCCCCGCGGCCAGGCTGCGCAGCATGTTGTAGGCCAGCACCAGCCCGCCCACGAAGATGAGGAAGGCGCTCAGGGTGATGAACACCTGCACCGGCTGCAGGTGGGCGAGGTACGGGAAGGCCCGGTAGTCGTAGATGCGCCGGTGCATCCCCGCCATGCCCAGGTAGTACATGGGGAAGAAGGTCCCGTACACGCCCAGCAGGGTCAGCCAGAAGTGGATCCGCCCCAGCCGCTCGTCCAGCAGCCGCCCGAACATCTTCGGGAACCAGAAGTAGATGCCCGCGAAGATCCCGAACACCGCCGCGGTCCCCATCACCAGGTGGAAGTGGCCGACCACGTAGTAGGTGTCGTGCAGGGGGATGTCCACGGGCGCGTTGCCCAGGTGGATGCCCGTGAGCCCGCCCGCCACGAAGAGGGATACGAACCCCACCGCGAACAGCATGGCGGTGGAGAAGTACAGCTTGCCCCGCCACAGGGTGGCCAGCCAGTTGAACGTCTTCACCGCGGAGGGCACGCCGATGAGCAGGGTCGTGAGGGCGAACCCGGTTCCCAGCAGGGGGTGCATCCCGCTCACGAACATGTGGTGGCCCCACACCAGGAAGCTCAGGATGCCGATGGCCAGCATGGAGGCCACCATGGCGGGGTAGCCGAACACAGGCTTGCGGGCGAAGTTGGCGATGACGTCGGAGACGATCCCCATGGGCGGCAGGATGACGATGTACACCTCCGGGTGTCCGAAGAACCAGAACAGGTGCTGCCAAAGGAGGGGGTTCCCTCCCGTGTGCGGGATCACCTGGCCGCCCACCACCAGACCCGCGGGCACGAAGAAGCTGGTGCCCGCCAGCCGGTCGAACAGCAGGAGGATGCCCGCGGCCATCAGCACGGGGAAGGTGAGCAGGGCCAGCACCGCGGCCACGAAGATGCCCCAGACGGTGAGGGGCATCCGCATGAGGGACATCCCCCGGGTCCGCAGGACGAGGATGGTGGTGATGTAGTTCAGGGAGCCCAGCAGGCTGGAAACGCAGAAGATGGCGATGGAGACCAGCCACAGGGTCTGGCCGAGGCCGCTGCCGGGCGCCGCCTGCGGCAGGGCGCTGAGGGGCGGGTAGGCGGTCCACCCCGCGTTCAGGGGCCCTCCCGGGACGAAGAAGCTGGCCACCAGGGGCACGATGGAGAGGGCGAAAACCCAGTACGACAGCATGTTCACGAAGGGAAAGGCCATGTCCCGGGCGCCGATCTTCAGCGGCACCAGGAAGTTCGCGAAGCCGCCCAGCAGGGCCGGGGTGAGGACGAAGAACACCATGATGGTACCGTGCATGCTGATGGCGGCCAGGTACTGGTCCGCCTGGAGGATCCCCGACTGCGGCCACGCCAGCTGGGTGCGGAACACCATGGCCAGCGCCCCGCCCACCAGGGCCATGAACAGGGAGGTGAGTAGGTACTGCAGCCCGATGACCTTGTGGTCCTGGCTGAACACGTACCGGGTCCAGAAGCTCTCCCGGTGCGGGTGTTCCACGTGCACGTGGGCTTCCGCGGCCGCCGCCATGGTTTCTTCCTCCTACTCCCGCCGGGCCTGCTGGCGCATCCAGCGGTCGAACTCCTCTTGGGTGACCACCCGGACCTTCCCCGCCATGGTGTAGTGGCCGACCCCACAAAGCTCCGCGCACGCTAGGTCAAACTCCCCCGTCCGGGTGGGGGTGAACACCAGCTCCGTGGTGGCGCCCGGGAGGAGGTCCTTCTTGAGCCGGAAGGCGGGCACCCAGAAACTGTGCTGGACGTCCCGGGTCCGCAGGAGCACCCGGTTGGGCCGGTTCACCACCAGGTAGATCTGGGGGCTGAGCACGTCGTCCCGGGAAGCGGGGTCTTGCGGGTCCACGTTGAAGGGGGCCGGGATGCGGTTGTCCACCCGGCCCAACTTCCCGTCGGGGCCGGGGTACCGGGCGGACCACCCGAACTGCTCCCCCCGGACCTCCACCACGAAGGCGTCCGGCGGCGGAGGGGCGTGCACCCGGGACCACAGCACGATCCCGGCGACGCTGAGGGCCACCAGCACCGCCGCCGGCACCGCGGTGTAGGTGACCTCCAGAGCGGTGTGGTGGGGGAGGTACAGCGCGACCTCCCTACCGCGGGCTCGGTACCGGATCACGAAATACCCCAGAAGGAGGTGGACCAGGATGAAAGCCACCAGGATGATCCCCAAGATGACGTCGAAGAGGGATTGGATGCTGGTGCCTTCCCGGGTCACCGACTGGGGCGTCCACGCCCAGCGCGCGTACAGGGCGCCCCCTACGCCCAGCAGGGAGAACAGCCACACCGCGAGGCCGAGGCTAAGGCCGGACCGCTGGGTTTCCTCCAGGGGGCTGGGGACCTGGGGCGTTGTGTCCATCTTCTTCAGTCCTCTCCTGTCGCCTTCGCCGTACGGTTCGGGGGAAGGGAACCAAAACCCTTCTGGCAAACAGCAAGGAGGGCGCCGGGCGACGCCCTCCCCTCCGTCGCTCGCTTCAACCCCCGGCCACGAGTATAGGGCGCGGGGCCCGGGCGGCCAAGCCCATTTGACACCGCGGGGCCGATTGTCTATCCTCTGGAAGGTTGCCCGGAGCCGCGATGAGGGGCGGTAGCCCGGAGGGGGACCCGGTGACCGAGCTGGAAGCGTTGGGCCGCGCGGAGTCGCGCGCGGTGGGGGCCAACCAGACCACCAAGGCCATCCGGAAGGGGAGGGCGGAGGTGGTGTTCGTGGCGCGGGACGCGGACCGGAGGGTAGTGGAGCCGGTGCTGCGGGCCGCGCAGGAGATGGGCGTGCCGGTGGTGGAGGTCGCCTCCGGCAGAGAGCTGGGTCGGGCGTGCGGGATCGCCGTTGGGGCATCTGCTGCGGCGATCCTCAAGCGCGACCGGTAGCCGCACGGAACGGCCGATACGGCGCCCCTCGCCCTGCGGGGGGACGCCGCGCCGCAGGGACTGGGCCGGTCAAGAGCCCCGGTGCCAGCCGGCAGCTCCGCTGACGGACAAGGCCCGGGTCCCGAAGGGCGCGGACGCATCCGGCGCAAGCGCAGTACGGGTCAGCGGGCGCGTGATCCGGGCGCCCCGAAGGGGCGCCCGGGGCCGTCGGACTCTGCGGATGGGAGGGAGGAGGAATGCCGACCATCAACCAGTTGGTGCGGCGGGGGCGGGAGCCCCTGACGCACAAAAGCAAGTCCCCGGCGTTGCAGGGGAACCCGTTCAAGCGGGGGGTCTGCATCCAGGTCAAGACCATGACCCCGAAGAAGCCGAACTCTGCTTTGCGGAAGATCGCCCGGGTCCGGCTGACCAACGGCATCGAGGTCACCGCCTACATCCCGGGGATCGGCCACAACCTGCAGGAGCACTCGGTGGTCCTGGTCCGGGGCGGCCGGGTGAAGGACCTCCCGGGCATCCGGTACCACATCGTGCGGGGCGCCCTGGACGCGGCGGGGGTGGCCAACCGCCGGCAGGGGCGGAGTAAGTACGGGGCCAAGCGGCCCAAGCAGTAGGAGGGAGAGGACATGCCGCGCAAGGGACCAGTACCGCCGCGGGTCATCCCGCCGGACGTGGTGTACGGGAACGTGATGGTCCAGCGGCTCATCAACAAGGTGATGACCCGGGGCAAGAAGACCCTCGCGGAGCGCATCGTGTACTCCGCCCTGCGGAACGTGGAGCAGCGGACCGGCCAGCCCCCCGTACAGGTGCTGGAGAAGGCGCTGCAAAACGTGATGCCGCTGCTGGAGGTGAAGCCGCGGCGGGTGGGCGGGGCGAACTACCAGGTGCCGGTCGAGGTTCGGCCGGAGCGTCGGGTGTCCCTGGGGATCCGATGGCTGGTGGAGTACGCCCGGCAGCGGCCCGAGCGCGGCATGGTGGAGAAGCTCACCCGGGAGATCCTGGACGCCGCCCAGGGCCAGGGCGGGGCGGTGAAGCGGAAGGAGGAGGTGCACCGGATGGCGGAGGCCAACAAGGCCTTCGCCCACTACCGCTGGTAGTCCGGTGTCGGGAGGTCGGCGTTGGCCGTGAGGGTACCGCTGGAGCGGATTCGGAACATCGGGATCGTTGCCCACATCGACGCGGGCAAGACGACCACCACCGAGCGCATCCTCTTCTACACGGGGCGCGTGCACCGGCTCGGCGAGGTGGACGAGGGCTCCGCCACCATGGATTGGATGGTCCAGGAGCGGGAGCGAGGGATCACCATCACCTCCGCGGCCACCACGTGCTTCTGGCGGGACCACCGGATCAACATCATCGACACCCCGGGCCACGTGGACTTCACCATCGAGGTGGAGCGCTCCCTGCGGGTGCTGGACGGTGCGGTGGTGATCCTGAGCGCCGTGGAGGGAGTCCAGCCCCAGTCGGAGACGGTCTGGCGGCAGGCGGACCGGTACCGGGTGCCCCGGATCCTGTACGTGAACAAGATGGACCGGGTGGGCGCGGACTTCCTCCGCGTGGTGGACATGGTGCGGGAGCGCCTGGGCGCCCCCGCGGTCCCCGTACAGCTCCCGGTGGGCTCGGAGGAGTCCTTCCAGGGCGTGGTGGACCTGGTGCGCATGAAGTCCATCCTGTATCTGGACGACCTGGGGACCCGCTCCAGCGAGACGGCCATCCCCCCGGAGATCCAGGACCTGGTGGACGCTTACCGGGAGCGGCTTCTGGAGGCGGCCGCGGAGTGCGACGACGCGGTGATGCTGCGGTACCTGGAGGGCCAGCCGATCCCGGAGGCGGACCTGCGGCGGGCCATCCGGAAGGGGACGCTGTCGGGTAGGCTGGTACCGGTCCTGGCAGGCTCGTCCTTCCGGAACAAGGGGGTGCAGCCGCTGCTGGACGCGGTGGTGGACTACCTCCCGTCCCCCCTGGACATCGGGGCCGTCCGCGGGACCAACCCCAGGACCGGAGAGGTGGAGGAGCGGCCGGTGGACGAGCAGGCACCCTTCTGCGCCCTGGCCTTCAAGATCATGACCGACCCCTACGTGGGGAAGCTCACGTACTTCCGGGTGTACTCGGGCACCCTGCGCGCGGGATCCTACGTGTTCAACGCCACCCGCGGCGTGCGGGAGCGCGTCAGCCGGATCCTGCTGATGCACGCCAACCACCGGGAGGACATCCCGGAGGCTACCGCGGGGAACGTGGTGGCCGCGGTTGGGCTGCGGGAGACCACCACGGGGGACACCCTGTGCGACGAGGCGGCTCCCCTCGTGCTGGAGCCCATCCAGTTCCCGGAGCCCGTGATCTCGGTGGCGGTGGAGCCGAAGACCAAGGCGGATTCCGACAAGTTGACCGCGGCCCTGGCCAAACTGGCGGAGGAGGATCCGTCCTTCCGGGTGCGGTTCGACCCGGAGACCGGCCAGACCCTCATCGCGGGGATGGGGGAGCTGCACCT
>JBKBVM010000099.1:0-6500 GCA_046289555.1 bacterium | reverse complement strand
GCCTGGGCCTCGGCCGCACCAGCCCCACCCCCGTCGTGGGGGCGGTCGTGGTGCGGGGCGGCGTGGAGGTGGCCTCCGGCTACCATAGGGCCGCAGGCGAGCCGCACGCGGAGGTGGAAGCTCTGGCGCGCGCGGGTGAGCTGGCGCGCGGAGCCACCCTGTACGTGAGCCTGGAACCCTGCGACCACCACGGCCGCACTCCCCCGTGCACGGAAGCCATCCTCGCTGCGGGAGTCCGCCGCTTGGTCGTGGCGATGGAGGACCCAGACCCGAGGGTACGGGGACGGGGGATCCGGCGGCTGCGCGAAGCCGGGGTGGAGGTCGCGGTGGGCGTGCTCCAGGAGGAAGCCCAGCGCGTCAACGCCGCGTACGTAAAGCACCGGACCACCGGGCTCCCGTGGGTGACCTGCAAGTGGGCCATGTCCGTGGACGGCCGCATCGCCACCCGTACAGGCGCCTCACGGTGGATCACGGGGCCGCAGGCCCGGGAGTACGCACACCACCTGCGGGACCATCACGACGCCGTCCTCGTGGGGTGCGGGACCGCCCTGCGTGACGACCCCGCCCTCACGTGCCGCCTCCCCGGCGGCCGTGACCCCCTGCGGGTCGTGGTGGACAGCGGGGCACACCTCCCGGAGGATGCCCGGATGCTGCGGGAGGGAAGTTCGCCGGTGGTGGTGGCGACCACCTCCCGCGCGGATCCGGGCCGGGCCGAGCGGTTGAGGCGTGCAGGCGCGGAGGTGTGGGTGTGCGAGCCAGAGGGAGGGGGCGTGTCCCTGCGCGACCTGTTGCGCAGGCTCGCCGACCGTGGGGTGCTGAGTGTGCTCGCAGAGGGCGGTAGCGCCCTGCACGCCTCCCTGTTGGAGGCCGGCCTTGTGGATCGGGTGGTCGCCTTTGTGGCGCCGGTGGTGGTGGGGGGCCGAGCCGCACCCGGGCCTGTCTCCGGACAGGGCGTGGCCGAGCTCATGCACGCCCTGCCGCTGGAGGAGGTGACGGTGCGCCGGTTCGGCCCGGACCTGTGCGTGGAGGGCCGCGTGCGCGGCCGCCTGGCGGTGGAGGTCTGAGTGTTCACCGGGATCGTGGAGGAAGTCGGACGGGTCGCGTCGCGGCGGGGAGGCCGCCTGCGGGTGGAGGCCCGGCGCGTGGTGCGCGGGCTGCGGCCGGGCGACAGCGTGGCGGTGGACGGGGTGTGCCTGACCGCGGTGCGCGTGGACCGGTCAGGGTTCGAGGCCGACCTGGGACCCGCGACCCTCCAGCGCACCACCCTGGGGAGACGGAAAGCAGGCGACCCCGTGAACCTGGAGCGGCCGCTGCGCCTAGCCCAGCGGCTGGGAGGACACCTGGTCCAGGGGCACGTGGACGCGGTGGGGCGGGTGAAGTGGGTACGGCCGGACGGGCAGGCGCGGTGGATGGAGGTGGCTGCACCGACCAGCGTCCTGCGGTACCTGGTGGAGCGGGGATCGGTTGCGGTGGACGGTGTGAGCCTCACCGTGGCGGCCCTGACGTCCCGCAGCTTCCGCGTCTGCCTGATCCCGCAGACCCTGCAGCGTACCACCCTGGGCCTGCGCGGTCCGGGCGACCCGGTGAACCTGGAGGTGGACGTGCTGGCGAAATACGTGGAGCGGCTGCTGGGAGGGTCCCGACGGTGAGCGGACCGTGGATCTCCGTGGAGGAAGCCCTCCGGCGCCTGGCGCGGGGGGACCTGGTGGTGGTGCTGGACGACGAGGACCGCGAGAACGAGGGCGACTTCGTGCTGGCGGCCTGCCGCGCTACCCCGCAGGCGGTGAACCTCATGGTCCGCGAGGGCGGGGGGCTGCTGTGCGCACCGCTCACCGCGCAGCGGGCTCGGGAGCTGGACCTCCCGCCCATGACGATCCACAACACGAGCCGTTACGGCACCGCCTTCACGGTGTCCGTGAGCGCCCGCAAGGGGGTGAGTACGGGGATTTCCGCCTTCGACCGCGCCACGACCCTGCGCGCGCTGGCGGACCCGGCCACCCGGCCGGAGGACCTGGACCGGCCCGGTCACGTCTTCCCCTTGGTGGCCCGCGACGGCGGTGTGCTGGAGCGGCCCGGACACACGGAGGCGGCGGTGGAGCTGGTCCAGCGGGCGGGCCTGCCTCCCGTGGCGGCCATCTGCGAGGTGCTGGCGCCCGACGGCAGGATGGCCCGGCTGGCAGACCTCGCGTCCCTGTGCAGTCGGCTGGGTTTGGGGATGCTGCGGGTGGCGGACCTCGTGCGCTGGCGGCTGGAGCACGAGACCGTGGTGGAGGTGGTGGACGAGACGCAGCTGCCGGCCCGGGGGGTGACCTGGCGACTCGTTGCGTTCCGCCACCGGTTCACCGACCGCGTACACCTGGCCCTGGTGCTGGGGGAAGTGGCAGGCGCGGAGCCGGTGCTGGTCCGTCTGCACTCGCAGTGCCTCACGGGTGAAGCCTTCGGGTCGCAGCGGTGCGACTGCGCGGCGCAGCTGCGGGAGTCCATGCATCGGGTGGCACAGGCGGGGCGCGGGGTCGTGGTGTACCTCCGCCAGGAGGGGAGGGGAATCGGGCTCGCCAACAAGGTACGCGCCTACGCTTTGCAGGACGCGGGCTACGACACCGTGGACGCGAACCTGGCGTTGGGCTTCCCAGCCGACGCGCGGGACCACGCGGTGGGAGCTCAGATCGTCCGCGCCCTCGGGGTCCAGCGGGCCCGGCTTCTGACCAACAATCCGGCCAAAATCCGCGCGCTGGAACGGGCCGGCGTGGAAGTGGTGGAGCGGGTTCCCCTGGTGGTGGGGGTGAGTCGCGAGAACCTGGCTTACCTGCGGGCCAAGCGCGACCGGCTGGGCCACCTGTTGGGAGAGCTGGGAGGCGGCGATGAGGATCCGGACGTTTGAGGGGTCCCTGGACGGCAGGGGGCTGCGGGTGGGTGTGGTGGCCAGCCGGTTCAACGAAGCCACCACGCGGCTCCTGGTGGACGGAGCCCTGGACGGGCTCCGCCGGTGCGGCGTGGACGAGGTGGACGTGGCGTGGGTGCCGGGGGCCTTCGAGATCCCCTTGGTGGCCGCCCGGCTGGCGCGCTCCGGCCGCTACGACGCGGTGGTGTGCGTGGGGGCGGTGGTGCGCGGAGAGACTCCCCACTTTGAGTACGTGGCCGGCCACAGCGCGGCCGGCATCGCCCGCGCGGCGCTGGACAGCGGCGTTCCCGTACTCTACGGGGTGGTGACCGCGGACGACCCACAGCAGGCGGCCGAGCGGGCGGGAGGGAAGGCCGGCAACCGGGGCCGCGACGCGGCGCTGGCCGCGGTGGAGATGGCGACGCTGCTCCGCCAGCTCCGCACCGACGCGGAGGCGGGCTAGCGGGAGGTCTCGCCGAGGATCTCCCGGGCCACCTCCCGCATGGTGCGGCGGGTGCGCCGGGCCTCCAGCTGGATGCGTCGGAAGGCTTCCTCTTCCGACAACCCCTCCCGCTGCATCAGCAGCCCCTTGGCGCGCTCCACCAGCTTGCGGGTCTGCAGCTGCTCTTCTAGCTCCCCGATGCGCTCGTCCTTCCGCTGCAGGTCCGCAAACCGGGCTAGCGCCACCTCGATGGCGGGCACGAGGTCGTCCTCCTTGATGGGCTTGACCAGGTAGGCGAGGACCCCGGCCCGCTGGGCCTGCTTGACCAGCTCCCGCTCGCTGTAGGCGGTCAGCAGCACCACCGGGGTGGGTCGCACCTCCTGGATCCGGGCTGCGGCCTCCAGCCCGTCCATCTCCGGCATCTTCACATCCAAAAACACCAGGTCCGGCCGCAGGCGCTGGACCAGCTCCACCGCCCGCTTGCCGTCAGAGGCCTCGCCCACCACCCGGTAGCCGCGGTCCTCCAGCATGGCCCGTAGTCCCATGCGGATCAGGGCCTCGTCGTCCGCGATGACGATCCGCCTCACGTCCGCAGGACCTCCTTGGGGATGCGCACCGTGAAGCGGGCCCCCACGCCCCGCTGGGCCAGGAGCTCTCCCCGCAGGTCCTCCTGCACCAGGGTACGGGCGATGCGCAGTCCCAGGTCAGAGGAGCGGGCGGGGTCGAACCCCTCCGGCAGGCCTGCCCCGTCGTCCTCCACCTCCAGCACCACGTGGGTGGGAGAGTCCAGCAGCCGCACCCACAGGTGGCCGCGGGTGCGGTCCCGAAACGCGTGCTCCAAAGCGTTCTGAACCAGCTCGGTGGCCACCAGGGCGGCGGAGGTGGCGGGCTGCGAGGGGAAGTAGACGTCGTCCCCCTGCACGGAGACCTCCAGCTGCAGGTCCGGCCGCCGCATGTTGGCCACCACGGCGTGGGTGAGGCGGTCGAGGACTTCCCGCAGGTTGACGGTCCGGAACCCCTCCAGGGAGAGGATCTCGTGCACCGCGGCGATCCCCAGCACCCGGTTGATGGTCTCCGTGAGCACCTCGCGGCCGGAGGGCTCCCGGCCGTCCGCCAGCTGCAGCCGCAGGAGCATGGCGATGGTCTGCAGGTTGTTCTTCACCCGGTGGTGCATCTCCCGCACCACGGCGGACCGCATCACCAGGTTGGCGTTCTCGATGGCCAGCGCCGTCTGGGTGGCGAGGGTGGTGAGGAGGTTGACGTCGGCGGGGGAGAAGGCCGCGGGTCGTCCGCGGTAGCAGTTCAACACCCCGATCACCCGGTCCCGAACCCGTAGCGGCACGGACACCATGGACCGAAGACCTTGCCGGCGCGCGAACTCGGGGTCGGAGAAGCGCGGCTCGGTCCACAGGTCCGTCACCACCTCCATCTCCCCGGTCTGAGCCACGCGGCCCGCGATCCCGGAGCCGAGGGGGATCGGCGCGCGTTCCGTGTACGCCTCGCCGGTGGGGTGAGCCGCCGCAGGCCGTAGCACCCCCGTGGAGTCGTCCACCAGCAGGAGGGAGCACAGCCGGGCCTCCAGCATGCGCGCGGCCATCTCCACGATTACCTGCAGGACCTGCTCCAGGTACAGCGGGGAGGTGAGGGTCTGGCTGAGTTCCGCCAGGGTGGACAGCTCCCGGATCTGGCGGCGCATGTGGTCATGCAGGGTGGCCTTCTCGATGGCCCCGCCCGCCAGGTCCGCGATCATGCTCAGGAGCTCCACCTCGTCGTCGGTGAACTCGTGGGTGTTGCGGGTCTGCACGTTCATGGCCCCAAGGACCCGCCCGCCCACCACCAGGGGCACCGCGAGGAGGGACCGGAAGCGGAGCTCCTCGGTCTCCGGCAGCAGCACGAAGCGGGGGTCGCTGGGCGCGTTGCTGCTCCACGCGGGCTGCTCGTGCAGGGCGGCCCATCCCGTGAGGCCCTCGCCCAGCCGGAGGCGAGCCCGGCCCACCGCTTCCGGCGCGAGGCCGGTGGTGGCCCGTAGGACCAGGTAGTCGCCCTGCGGGTCCAGCAGGTACAGGGAGCAGGAGTCCATGCCCATGACCTCCGCGGTCTTCCGGGTGATGGTGGTCAAGGTGGTATCCAGGTCGTGGGCCTGGCTGATGGTGCGGCTGATCTCCCGCAGGGCGGCGATCTCCGCCGACTTGCGCTGCAGCAGGTGCTCGAGCTGCGCCCGGGTCATCTCCCACAGGGAATTGTACGTCCGCAGGCGGGCGAGCCGCGGTCCCCTACCAAAGCCCCGCCACCCGGGCTATTCGGGAAGGAGCCCTGCTGGCAGCCATTCCCAGGCCCGGGGGTCGCACAGGGCGGTGCGCCTGGCGTGGCGCGGGGTGGGCATGGGCGCCAGGGGAATCCATCGGTCCGTGTGCGGGTCGTAGGCGTCGTTGTCGGGAAAACGCCGGCAGCTTCCTCCCCGCCGAACAGGTAAATACGGCCCCGCAGTGGCGCCGCCGCCACACCGCTGCGGGCTCTCGGCAGCGGAGCCCGCTCCTCCCACCGGTCGCGGGCGGGGTCGTAAACGTGGTGCCTGGCCAGGTTGTTGGCGAACGTGTTGAAGCGTCCACCGATGGCGTGGATACGGCCCTGAAGGACCACCAGCCCCATGTGGTCCCGCGGGTCGGGAAGGGGCGCACGGGAGGTCCAGCGGTCTGTGGCCGGGTCGTAGACCTTGAGCCTGCATGAGAAACTCCCGACCGGGAACCGGGCCCGCCACTCGCCCCCTCCACGTCCTGCTACGCCAGAGCAGAGTTCTGCGTCCGGTTCGGGTTCCTGCGACCGGTTTGCGTAGGGAGGCAGCCTTGACACCGGGTGGGTGCGAGGGTAATTTGGCACAATAGTTGCCCTAGCCCAGCTTCCTGGAGCAACTATTAGGCCATGCTGGCAGCGGATTTCACCCGGATGCTGTCACGCCGGCCCGGCTGGGCCCGGGGCCATCGCAGGCCACCAGAGGTGTCGCCGAAGAGGAGGTGTGCAGCTTGCGTGTTGACAAGGAACGCCTGACGAGGGCGGCCACGGTGGTGGCCTCCGTGGTGGGCGCGGGGTACCTCGCGTGGCGGGCTGGGTGGACCCTCAACCCGGACGCCTGGGTGTTCTCGGTGTTGCCGTGGGGTGCGGAGGCGTTCGGGTGGCTCA
>JBKBVM010000098.1:0-6550 GCA_046289555.1 bacterium | reverse complement strand
CGAGCTGGACGTGATCGCGCATCTGGTGGTGGCCATCGCGCGGCGCATCGCAACCCGGTGGAGCCGGCGCCGGCGCCGGGCGCGGCGCAGCCACCTGCTGGACATGCGCCGGACCCTCCGGCTGCACCTGCGGTGGGGCGGGGAGTTCCCCGGGCTCGCCTTCCAGCGGCGGAAGGTCCGCAAGCACCGGGTGGTCCTGCTGTGCGACGTGTCCGGCTCCATGGACGTCTACAGCCGGTTCCTCATCCAGTTCGTGTACGCCCTGCAGGATGCCCTGGGGAGGGTGGAGTCGTTCGTGTTCAGCACGTCCCTGACCCGGGTCACCGAGGAGCTGCGAACCCGCTCCCTCCGGGCTGCCCTGGACCGGCTCAGTCAAAGGGTGCCCAACTGGTCCGGGGGAACCAAGATCGGTACCAGCCTGCGGCAGTTTCTCGACCGTTACGGAGGGCTGCTGGACCGGCACACGGTGGTGCTCATCGTGAGTGACGGGTGGGATACGGGGGAGGTGGAGGTGCTGCGGAGGGCCATGCAGGAGATCCGCTCGAGGGCGGCTCGGGTCATCTGGCTCAACCCGCTCCTGGGCAGCCCTGGCTACCAGCCCCTTACCCGGGGGATGCAGGCCGCGCTGCCGTACGTCCACGTATTCGCCTCGGCCCACAACGCGGACAGCCTGCGGGAGCTGGAACGGGTCCTGTCCCAGGGACGGGTGGGGAGGCCGAGGAGGTAAGGCGTATGCGGGAGCTCTTGGATATTCTGGCGGGTCTGCGGGACGGGCGCGCCCGTGACGAGGAGGCGGCGCTTGCCACGGTGGTGGGAGTGCGCGGCTCCACCTACCGCCGTGAGGGCGCGCGTCTGCTGATCCTGGCCTCCGGTCGCACGGTGGGGTCGGTGTCGGGCGGCTGTCTGGAGGGTGACATCCAGGTGGTGGCCGAGGAGGTGTTACGGGACGGGCGGGCCCGGCTGCTGCACTACGACCTCACCGCGGACGACGAGGCGGTGTGGGGCCTTGGGCTCGGGTGCAACGGCGTGATCGACGTCCTCCTGGAGAAAGTGGGGGTTGCGGAGCCGTCGCCCGAGAGTTACCTGGCGCGGGCGGTGGAGGAAGAGGTCCCGTTGGCCGTGGTCACCGTGGTGGGGCCTGAGGCGGCAGACCTGCTGGGCCGCCGGCTGGTGGTGGAGGAGTCCGGACGGGTGACGGGAAGCCTGGGCCGGGCCGACCTGGACGCGGCCGGGCTGGAGCTCGGCCGGCGGGCCCTGTCCTCCGAGCGTCCCTGTCGTGCGCCCGTGGACGGCTATGAACTGTTCGCCGAGCCCATCCTGCCTCCCCCCCGGCTGGTGGTGTGCGGCGCCGGCCACGACGCCATCCCGCTGGTGCAGCTCGCCTCCGCCCTGGGCTGGCGGGTGGTGGTGGCGGACTCCCGGGAGCGCTTCCTGACGCCGCAGCGGTTCCCCGGCGCGCGCCAGTTCGTGCGGGCGGAACCGGCCCAGGCGGCCGCCCGCGTGCCCGTGGACCGGGAGACCTATGTGGTGATCATGACCCACAACTACCTGCACGACCGGGACCTCCTGCGGTCCTTCCTTACGCACCAGCCCTTCCCCGCGTACCTGGGCGTCCTGGGCCCACGCCAGCGCACGCAGAAGATCCTGCAGGAGCTGGCGGAGTCGGGGGTGGTGCCGTCGGCGGACCAGCGGCAGCGGCTGTTCACCCCCGTGGGCCTGGACATCGGCGCGGAGGGGCCTGAACAGATCGCGCTGGCCATCCTGGCGGAGATCCTGGCGGCACGGAACGGGCGCGCGGGCGGGTTCCTGCGGGACCGCCCCGCCAGGATCCACGAGCCGGTAGCAGCCTCCGGGTGAGGCTCCCAGGCGACCCACAGCCTGACCCCGTGGTGGCTGGGGTGGTGCTGGCGGCGGGTGCGAGCCGGCGCATGGGCCAGCCCAAGTTGCTTCTCCGGTGGGGAGGGGCGAGTCTCCTGCGCCGGGCCGCCGAGGCCGCTGCAGCCGCCTGCCGCCAGGTGGTGGTAGTGGTGGGACCGGAGCCGGACCGCATGCGAGCAGAGCTGCGCGGTCTGCCCGTGGAGGTGGTGACAAACCCGGACTACGTCGAAGGAATCGCCAGCTCTCTCCGCTGCGGCCTGCGGGCGGTGCGGGACGCTCCTGCGGTCCTGGTGGCCCTCGCGGACCAACCCGCAGTCACCGCCGAACACCTGTGTCGGCTCGTCCAGGCGTACCGGACGACGGGCGCACCCGTGGTGGCCGCGTCCTACGCGGGGACGGTCGGGGTCCCTGCGGTGTTCAGCCGCCAGCTATTCCCGGAGCTGATGTCCCTCAGGGGCGACGTGGGCGCCAAAGCGGTGATCGAACGGCACCGGGACGAGGCGGTCCTCGTCCCGGTGCCAGAGGCGGCGGTGGACGTGGACACCCCGGAGGACTGGGTGCAGCTCACGGGCCGCCGGACAGCACCCGCTGACTGAGATCAGCTCCGGCGCTGCGAGCCCACCCTACGGTGCGTACCCCCGGCGGCAGGGGGGTCAGCGCCGCCACCGGGGGCCGAAGCCCGGCCGCACGAAGCAGCGCATGAGGACCTCACGCCGGTCCGCAGGCAGGGCCTCCCGCAGGTCCCAGAGGAACGCCGCCCGAGCCCGCGCCAGGGCCGCGAGCGCCTCGCCCAGCCGCCCCGCCTGCGCGTCTACCTGGGCGCGGGTCGCCTGGGCGGAGGTGAGGAGCCGGCGCAACGCGTACCGCTCGTCCTCCACGCGGTTGCGGGCGCTCCGTAAGGCGGTGCGGTGGCGGTCGTAGACGGCCTCGAACTGCGCCCGCACCGCGGGGTCCCAGCAGGCCGCACGCTCCCCCACGGCCGGGGCGGCCTGCCCCGATGCGGGGACGGCCCCCGCGAGGACGGCCCCGAGCGCTACGGCTGACAGCAACGTGGCCAGCTTGCCTGTCACCGTCTCACCTCCTGTGACGTGTCGGGTTGTTCCCCTTGAGGATCGACGGCCGAGGCGGGGCGGGGGTTGATCGGGTACGGTCGGGGCCGGATCCCGCCACGCTTGCGACACGTGCTAGCCTGGGGACGGCGCTACGAAGGAGGAACTCACATGGCTCAGCCGGCGGTCACCCTTTCGGACCCGTGGGAGATGGCCTTGGAACAGTTCCACCGGGCGGCGCGCCACGTGCCGCTCAAGCGAGGCATCCGGGAGTTCCTCGCGTACCCCAAGCGCGAGCTCACCGTGAACTTCCCGGTCAAGATGGACGACGGCTCGGTCCGCATTTTCACGGGCTACCGGGTGCACCACAGCACCGTCCTGGGACCCACCAAGGGGGGGATCCGGTACCACCCGGACGTGACCCTGAACGAGGTGCGGGCGCTGGCCATGTGGATGACGTGGAAGTGCGCCATCGCGGGCCTGCCCTACGGAGGGGCCAAGGGCGGGGTAGTGTGCGACCCCAAGCAGCTGTCCCCGGGCGAGCTGGAGCGGCTCACGCGTCGGTACGCCACGGAGATCAGCGTGTTGATGGGGCCCGAGAGCGACATCCCCGCCCCTGACGTGGGCACCAACCCGCAGGTGATGGCGTGGATCATGGACACCTACAGCATGCACCGGGGGTACTCCGTGCCTGCGGTGGTGACCGGCAAGCCCGTGTCCGTGGGCGGGTCTGTAGGCCGGGAAGAGGCGACCGGTCTCGGCTGTGCCCTGGTGGCGCGGGAGGCGGCCCGGACCCTGGGAGTTCCCCTGGAGGGTGCGCGGGTGGCGGTCCAGGGGTTCGGAAACGTGGGCTCCGTGGCCGCCCTCACCCTGCACCGTATGGGCGCGGTGGTGGTGGCCGTGAGCGACTCGCGGGGCGGGGTGCACGACCCCCGGGGGCTGGACCCCGAGGCGCTGTGGCAGCACAAGCGCGTTACGGGGACGGTGGCCGACTTCCCGCAGGGGGCCCGGATCTCCGGAAGGGAGATTCTGGAGTTGCCGTGCGACATCCTGGTGCCTGCCGCCCTGGAGGGCCAGATCACGGCGGAGAACGCTGACCGGGTCCAGGCGAAGCTGGTCATCGAGGGTGCGAACGGTCCCACCACCCCGGAGGCGGACGATCGCCTCCGGCGTCGCGGCGTCCTGGTGGTGCCCGACATCGTGGCGAACTCCGGAGGGGTCATCGTCTCGTACTTCGAGTGGGTGCAGGACCTGCAGGCCTTCTTCTGGACGGAGGAGGAAGTGCGCGAGCGGCTGGAACGGCTGCTGGTCCGCAGCTTCCGGGACGTGTGGCGTACAGCCCAGGAGCGCGGGGTGGATCTGCGGACGGCCGCCCTGGTCCGGGCCATCGAGCGGGTGGCGGACGCGCTCTACACCCGCGGGATCTACCCGTGAGGAGCCCGTGGAGGCGCGGAAGGATCCGCTCGTTGGCCTCGCGAAAACAGCTGGCAGAACCGAAAGGGGGGTCGAGCATGCGGACGGTGTGGGTCGTCGCGGTCGTGATTGGTCTGCTCTTCGGGGCCTCCTGGAGTGCCGCGGGCCCGGCCGCCTGTCCTCTCGGCGTGGCCGCCATCAGGCTCGGCGTGCAGGGGGTGGCGTCCGGTCCCCACGCGGACTACGGGCGCCAGATCGAAATGGGCGCCCAGCTGGCGGTGGAGGAGATCAACGCCGCGGGCGGAGTCCTGGGCTGCCGGCTGGAGATGCGGTTCATGGACGACGAGAACCGGCCCGCGGTGGGTGTGCGGAACGCCCGGTTTCTGGTGACGGAGTGGGGCGCACACTTCCTGTACGGCACCGACAGCAGCGGGGTGGCCATGGCGCTCGGCCCGGTGCTGCGGGAGCTCGACCGGATCCAGTTCTTCACCCACGCGGCCACCCACCGTCTCACGGAGGAGCTGGTGGCCCAGCAGAAGATCAAGCAGATCGTGCGGGTGAGCGCGCCCGTATACCAGGATGCGGTGGCCGCGTGGCTGTTCCGCGACCGCCGGGACGTCCGCCGGTGGGCCACCATCGGGGCCGACTACGAGTACGGCTACGCTACGTGGGCCATCTTCCGCGAACAGATGCGCCGGCTGCGGCCCGACGTGGAGTTCGTGGGCGCGGCGTGGGCGCCGTTCCTGACCACGGACTTCTCGCCCCACATCGCAGCGGTCATGGCCACGAACCCGGACGGTATCATCGCCACACCGTGGGCGGGTGAGGCGGTCACGCTGCTGCGGCAGGCGTTGCTGCAGGGGGTGTTCGACCGGATCAAGGTGTGGTTCCAGGCCATGGGAGGCTCGGTGGACGTCCTGGAGGGGATCTCCCAGGAGGTCCGGGAGGGCCGGTTCCAGGGCAAGCTGTACGCCACCGCCCGATACATCCACAACTGGCCCAACACGGAGACCAACCGGTCGTTCGTCAGCCGCTTCGCCAAGCGGTGGAACCGCATGCCCAACTACTCCGCGGAGACCACGTACTCCGCCGTGTACATCACCAAGGCAGCGGTGGAGAGGGCCCGCAGCCTGCAGACAGACCGGGTGATCGCGGCCCTCCAGGGGATGCGGATCGAAACCCCCGCGGGCCTGCGGGTGTTCCGGTCGGAGGACCACCAGTTCGTCTACGCGGTGCCCGCGGGCAAGGTGGTGTGGGACCCGCGCTACCCCATCCCGGTGCTGGGGGAGCTGAAGGTGTTCGACCCCAAGGACTACTGGCGGTGGCCGCCGTTCCGGCCCCTGGAGCTGACCAAGTAGCCGCCGCCCCAGGTGGGGCATGGAGGTCCTCGCCTACCAGGGCCTGATCGGGCTGAGCTCCGCCATGTACCTGTGGCTGATCTCGGCCGGCCTCACCATCATCTTCGGGGTCCTGGGCGTGCTGAACTTCGCCCACGGCAGCCTGTTCATGCTGGGCGCCTACCTCGGTTACACCCTGTACGGCCTTGCGGGGGTGCCCTTCGGGGTGGCGGTGCTGGGCAGCATGGCCACGGTGGCGGTGGTGGGGGCCGGCGTGGAGCGGGGCTTGCTACGGCCCCTGTACGGGCTGGATCCCAGCTACCAGCTCCTGCTGACCTTCGGGCTGGTCCTGTTCCTGGACGACCTCGCGAAGCTCGTATGGGGAGGGGTGTTCCGCATCCCGCCCATCCCCGGGTGGCTGCAGGGGAGCGTGACCCTGTTCAGCCGGCCCTACCCGATCTACAACCTCTTCCTGATCGCGGTGGGGTTGTCGGTGGGCGTGGGGCTCTGGTGGTTGTTTGACCGTACCTGGTGGGGGCGGGCGGTGCGGGCCACCGCCTCCGACCGGGAGATGGCCGCGGCCTTAGGGATCCGGACCCCCGCCGTATTCTCCTCGGTCTTCATGCTGGGCTCGGCCCTTGCGGCCCTGGGCGGGGCCCTTTCCACCCCGGTGCGGCCGGTGGCTCCGGGGATCGGCGCCGCCATGATCGTGCAGGCGTTCATCATCACCGTGATCGGCGGACTGGGCAACCTGCGGGGCGCGTTTGCGGGCTCCCTGCTGGTCGGGGTGCTGTCCAGCTACGGCACCCTGTGGTTCCCGGAATTCGAGCTGTTCTTCATCTTCGCCATCATGGCCGCCGTCCTGTTGGTGCG
>JBKBVM010000097.1:0-6580 GCA_046289555.1 bacterium | reverse complement strand
CTGCTGCACGCGCGTGCGGAGCGCGTGCAGCCAGCTCCCCAGGTGCTCCCGGAGGAACGACTGGCGGGCCCGGGCACACACTTCCGCGTCCTCCTCACGCCCCGCCAGGCGGGCGTACGCCTCCTGAGTGCAGACGAGGGCCAGGAACTCCAGCTGTGCACCGAGGTGGTCCGGGCGTTCTCCCCGGGCCTGGAATCCGAAGGCCCGGTAGAAGCCTGCCACGTCTGCGATCACCTGGACGTTGGGACCGCCCAGGGGCTGCGGTCCCGAGCCGTGCTGGCTCGCTTCGTACGGCGGGACGGTGCCGCGCTCGAAAACCCGTACGTACTCCGCCCGGTACCCTTCTGGGTCGCCCTCCACGTCCTGGAGGAAGGCCCGCAGGTGCTCCTGGCCCTCTTCCAGCCCCAGGTACCCTAGGCTGCGTCCGAGCCAGTCCACCGACTCCGGAGGCGGCAGGCCGCCCGCGAAGGGGCTGACAAGCTTGGCGCAGGCGCCGTACGCCACAGCTTTGGCCAGGAGTCGCTGTGCGAGACGGGAATCCACGCTCACGGCTCCACGCGCAGCCTGCCCAGGAGGGTGATGGACTTCCGGGCCCCGCGGTCGCCCGCAACGCCCTGCCACACCGCGAAAGCCACGGCGTACGTCCCGCCGGGCGCGAGGGTGATCTCCCTGGGGTCCGCGGCGCGCAGGGGTTTGCTGAGGACCACGCGCCACCGCCCGTCCTTCCACATGCCCTTCCCCGTGGCGTTCTGGGTCGGTAGCTGCTCCAAAGTCCCGGCCCCTTGCGCCACCAGCTTCTCCACGGGGCTGGTCTTGCGCGGCTGGGAGAGGGGATTGCCCACATACCAGCCCGGCAGCCACCTGCGGGCCTCCGGCGGGTAGGCTTCCGGCAGCTTCGGCGGGTGCTGCGCCCCCACCAGCGGCGGGTAGAAGTCGAAGGCCAGGTTGGGGAAGGCGGCCTCCACGTCCTGGAACCCCTGGTCCAGGTCCAGCTGCCAGTCCGCCCGCCAGTGCAGCACCGTCACCGGCGTCTTCGGGGTCCCCATCATCCACTCCGTGGCGCCCGCGCCCTGCGGCAGCAGCATGACCCCGCAGCCGTCCTTGAACTCCCGCACCTTCACCGTGCGTCGGTCCGGCCTGCGGTCTTCCCACTCCAGCAGGAACGCGACGTGTTGCCCGTCGTGGCAGGACCGCACCCGTACGGCGCGGACGGACGGGCGCATCTTCGTGGGCAGGACCATAGCCTGGCCGATCAGGGCGACCTCGGTGGGCGGCACACGCGCCCACACCTCCGCTTCGGGGTCCGCAGGCACGGGGGCGGGCACCCGCACCGCCCGGACGTCCGGCTGCTGGGACGGCTGGGCCTGCGCCACGGAGGGCAGCGCCGCCGTTCCCAGGGCCGCGAGTCCCGCGAGGGCCTGGCGTCGGGTGATCTTCTGCGCTGCCATAGTCCACCTCACGTGACGTTGTACCGGTAGGCCCGGTGCTGCGGGTCGTAGGCGGGTCGGACCATGGTCGGCTCCTGGAGCGGAACCCGCACCACCTCTTCCCCGCGCTCGTCGTAGCCGTAGGCCTGGCCCCGGCTCACCCGGAACCGGTGCACGATGCGGTCCGTGGACACCGCCAGCATCAGCACCCCCAGGAGCTCCTCGTCCTTGCCCTCCATGGCCCGCCGGTACGCGGCGACGGCGCCTTCGACCCCGGGCCCGAAGAGCATCTGCAAAAAGCGCAGGTTCCCCACGTGCACCGGCGGGATGTAGTAGATGTTGGCCTCCAGCCCCAGCTGGGGCAGCAGGGGCAGGGCCACCTTCCGCACGTGGACCAGGAAGTCCACGGGGTTGTCCGCCCTCGCTCGGTCCGGGGTGCTCACGAACCCGAAGGTGCGGATCTTGCCGATGCAGTTCCGCATGCAGCGGGGCTGGATCCCACGCTCCACCGCGGGGAAGCACAGCACGCACTTCTCCGAGAGCCGGGTGGTGTGGTTGTAGAAGACCTTCTTGAACGGGCAGTTCTTCACGCACTCCCGGTACCCGCGGCACCGCTGCTGGTCCAGCAGGACGATCCCGTCCTCCGGCCGCTTGTAGATGGCGGTGCGCGGGCAGCTGGCCAGGCACGCGGGGTACGTGCAGTGGTTGCAGATGCGGGGCAGGTAGAAGAACCACGCGTCGTGCGGCAGCCGGAGGTAGAAGCGCTCCTCCGTCAGCGGCACGTTGGTCTCGTCCTCTCCCCGGTTCGGGTACGCGTAGTCCAGGTCGTCGGGCAGGTAGCCCACCGCGCGCTCCCCGCCGGGTGCGGCCTCGAACAGGGTCCGGCCGCGGTACACCCCGCCGTCCCACGCCTGAGGCCCCAGCATCTCGAGGACCCGGACGTCCCAGGCGAGGGGGTAGGAGCCCCAGGGCTTGGTCTCCACGTTGTTCCAGAACATGTACTCCTGCCCTTTGCCGGAGGTCCAGGTGGTCTTGCAGGCCATGGTACAGGTCTGGCAGGCGATGCACTTGTTGGTGTCGAACACCGCCGCCGCCTGCCGTTGGGGCCGCCGGCCCTCGAAGGGGTAGTCCATCTCACGGCCGATCTGCCAGTTGTACACCTTCGGCATGGCCTACCTCCGCTTCACGGTGATGAACTGGCCTGCCAGGTACCGGCGCACGGCTTCCGACTCCCGGCCCGGCCGGAGGTTGCGGGCCGCAGGCGCCCACAGGCCCTGGCCGTCCTCGCCGCCGGGCTCGGCCCGCCGGATCCGGACGTAGCTCTCCTTCGGGGCGCCCACGGTGCAGTGGACGTCCAGGGCGAACCCCGTGCCCAGCAGCTGGCCGATGGGGTCCTTGCGGACCAGGCTGTCGGTCTGCAGGGTGGGCCGCAGCCAGGCACGGGTGACGGACTGGTGGCTCCCGTACCGGTAGGCGGCCTGGTAGTTGGTCCTCGGGTTCTTCGCGAGCCCGTCCGGTCGCTTCTCGTGCCCCTCCACGCTGCCGTGGGTGGCGATGTAGAAGTGGAACCACGCCCGGCCGATCCCCTGCATGATGCTGGGGTAGTAGCGGGCCCGCACCAGCCACCGGAAGATGCGCCGCTCCTCGGGCTTGCGCTCGTGCCCCACGAAGGGCCGGTCCTGCGGGTCCCCCTCGCACCAGACGTAGTCGCCGTCCGCGATGCCGAGCCGCTTCGCGTCCTCGGGGTTCAGGTCGATGTAGCCCTCGCTGACCCACGGCTTGCGGCGGTCGTGGCGGTAGAAGTCGCCAAAGGGGCCCCAGAACACCACGTCCAGGTCCGTGCTGGCTCCCGTGGAGTGACACGCGTGCCGGTACTTGGGGGTGATCAGGACGTGTGTGTACCCGAGCTTGCGCAGGGGGTGGCGGCTCGAGGCCACCTCCTCGGGGCTGCGGACCACGTTGCGGACCTGGCGGACCTCCGTGCGCAGGTCGTCGGGCCGCAGGCCGTAGGCCTCCGGCGGCGCCGGCCGCAGGGCGGGGTGGGGCTTGGCGACGATCACGTTGGGTTCGTGGTGGGTGCCGTCCACGGGCTCCCGGTGGACCGGCAGGTTCTCCCCGTACTCGATGAACTCGTCCTCCTCCCGGTAGAACTCCAGTCGGCCCGTCTTCGTGTACCACGGTTTGCTCTCCTGGGTCTGCTCCCAGCCCACCACCTTGGGGCTCGTGCGGGTGAGCAGATACAGCGGGGTGCCGTTGCGGCAGCTCTCCAGGAGCTGCTGGAAGCTGTAGCCGCGGGTGGTGTTGCCCGCCCGGAAGGCCCGGTCGATGTACACCTCGGGCTTAGCTGCCAGCACGAAGTGCCAGTAGTCGCGGAACCGACGGTCCCCGGTGAGTTCCGCCAGTTTCGCCGCCACGCCGGCCCAGCACTCCAGGTCGTCCCGGGTGTCGAAGATGCGCGGCAGCGGCGACGGAGGCCAGGCCTGCAGGAAGGGGTTGGTGACCGAGCCGTAAACGTCCGGAAGCTTGCGCTCGGCCCAGCTGTCCACCGCGAACACCACGTCCGCGTACTCGCAGGTGGCGGTCCAGAACCAGTCCGCCACCACCAGCATCTCGATCTTCGGGAGGGTGTTCACGATGACGTTGTGGGCCCACTTGGCGTTTCCGAGGATGGAGTTGGAAAGCGCCCACATGGCGGCCTTGGTGGGGGTGGGCATGTGGGTCCTGCCGGTGAACTGCTTGCGGCCCACCCGCAGGGGCCGGTCGTCGTAGTTGAAGTAGTGGGCCGATTCGCCCTTCACGTAGGTACGGGTGCGGGCGGGCCGACTCGGGTCCAGTTCCGGGTGGAAGGGGTCCTCGTTGATGTACTGCACGACGCCGGGAAGGAGGGCGAGGCGGTAGTTCCCCGCGTAGCTGCCCACCGTGCCTCCGAAGTGGCCGATGTTGTTGGTGAGGGCCGCCACCAGGATGATGGCCCGGTCCTTCAGGTCGTTGTTGAAGAAGTGGTTGGGACCCATCCCGGTGACGAACAGGGTCTTGGTCTTGTTCTGCGCGATCTGGCGCGCCAGGCTCACCACCGCCTCCGGCGGCGCCCCGGTGATCCGGTGGGTGTTCTCCGGCGTCCACGTGTCCATCAGGTACTGCTTCAGCAGGTCAAAGACGGGCCGCACCGCCACGCGCCTGCCGTCCCGCAGGGTGACCTGGAACTCGCCTTCCAGGGCGGGGTCGAGCCCCGCGGCGGCGAAGTGACGGCCCACCTGGTCCCGCGTCACCACCTTCGGCGAGTTGCTGTTCCGGTCCCACACCACGAAGTCGTCCCACTCCTCCCGCAGGGCCCGGGGGACCAGCTGGGCGTCCTGTTCCGCGGGAGGGGGGACCGGCTGGCCGGGCTCCAGGACCCGGGTGGCGTTCCGCAGGGGCGCGGGCCGGTAGTTCGGGAACACGTCCCGGGCCCGCAGCTCCTTGAGGGTGTCCATGCGCACGAGCAGGGGCAGGTCCGTGAACTGCTTCACGAACGCTTCGTCGTAGAGCCGGTCCCGAAGGAGGACGTGCGCCAGCCCCAGGGCCAGCGCCGCGTCCGTGCCGGGCCGGATCACGATCACCTCGTCCGCCTTGGAGCTGGTGGACTGGTACTCGGGGGCGATGGTCACCACCCGCGCGCCGTGCAGCTTGGCCTCCGTGAGCCAGTGGCCGTCCGGCATCTTGGTGGCGATCCAGTTCTTGCCCCAGAGCGTGATCAGCCGGGCGTTCTCCGCGGTGTAGAGGTCGAAGTCCAACGTCTGCTGGCCGGTGACCATGGGGTGGCCCGGAGGCAGGTCCGTGTGCCAGGAGTAGCTGTCCCAGTGCCGGCCGCCCTTCGCCTGCTCGGGCCCCACCTTCCGCACGTGGGCGTCCAGCAGGGCCATCATGTTGGCCATGCGGTAGAGCCCGCCGACCCGGAACGGCGCGATGAACGGCATCCCGCCGCGGAACTTGAGGGTGCGGGTGCCGGCTCCCTCCGTGGCCTCCACCATGTCGGGGTCGTAGCCCTGCCGCAGGAGCCGCTGCCTGCCCGCTTCTCCCGAGTACGTCTCCGCGATGTTGACGAGCGTCTTCGCCACGTACGTGAACGCCTCGTCCCAGCTCACGCGGACGAACTCCTCCTTGCCGCGGCCCTCGAAGTAACGGGCCGGTGGCCGACCGGTCTCCGGGTCGCGGGGAAACCCCGCGTCCACCCACTCCTTGAACCCCTTGCGGACCATGGGCCCCTTGACGCGGCGGTCGGAGTAGAAGCGGCGGACGTACGCGAGCCCGCTGATGCAGATGCGCGGGTCCCAACGGGCCGAGGCCTGGTTGCCGTAGAGGTCGGTGGCCTTGCCGTAGCCGAAGCTGGGGTCCGCGTACACCACGACACCGTTCTTGACGCTGGCGCGGAGCAGGCAGCCGTGGGTGTCGTTGGGCGCGCACAGGTAGTGGAAGGTGAAGTCCGGCGTGTACAGCTCGCGGTAGACCTTCTCCCAGTCGCGGTTGGGGTACCGCTGGAGCGGGTTGAGGCCCGGCTCCAGGGGCTGCAGCACCGCGAAGCTCAGCAGCTCCTCGGGGAGTTCCAGACCTCCCAGGGCGGCGGCCGCGGCGGGCAGGGCGGCGAGAAACTCCCGGCGGGTCAGGCGGAAAGTCGGATCCAAGAGATCCACCTCCTCCCAATGGCCCCAGAAAACACGACGGGCAGCGCGCCCGCGCCGTGCGGACGTGCTGCCCTTTAGGGCCAGGCGGACCCTTCAGGTCCTCGCTGTCTTGATACGTGCGGAAACGGGAGGCGGCAATCGGGCGGACAACCGATGACCTCGCGGCACAGGCCTGATGTTTTGCAGCCGGTGCGATCTTTCAGAGGACGCCCCGCGCGACCAGCGAGGAAGTGGCCCAGAGCCCGGCCCGGGCGCCCAGCAGGAGGCCGAGTGCGTACAGCCAGCCTTCCACCCGCAGGGTGGCCACCGCGCTCCAGAAGCCGGAGACGTTGCAGCCTATGGCCACCCACACGGCCACGCCCATCACGAGGCCCCCCGCAAAGTCCACGGCGGCGTCCCGCCCGCGCCAGGGACCGAACCCCACGAACTCGCCGGCCAGCAGGGCCGCGGTGAGGCTGCCGAGGATCAGCCCCGCGTCCAGGTGGAAGCCGG
>JBKBVM010000096.1:0-6679 GCA_046289555.1 bacterium | reverse complement strand
CGTTGTTGAAGCCCACCCGCAGGCTCTTGATCCCGGTCCGCTCCCGCTCCCGCGCCTCCAGGTCGCGGATCCACCGCTTGGCGTCGCTAGCGGCGCGCCGCAGCTGGTCCAGCTCCGCGTCGTACCCCTCCCGGACAAAGCCTCCCTCGCGCGGGTTAGCGGGCGGGTCGTCGGCCAGCGCGCGCTGCAGCTCGTCCCGCAGGTCGTCGTGGCTGTCCAGCTGGGATGCTAGCTCCCGGAGCAGGGCGCTGCGGAACCCGGAAGCCTGACAGCGCAGCTCCGCCACCGCGGTGAGGCTGCGCTGCAGCGCCACCAGGTCGCGGGGCGTGGCGGAACCGTGGCCGCACCGTCCCACCAGGCGCTCCAGGTCTGCCACCTGTTCCAATCGCTCCTGCAGCTGCCGGCGGTCGGCGCGGCGCAGTAGCTCCTCCACCGCGTCGAGCCGCGCCTCGATGCGGGCCCGGTCCAGAAGGGGGGCCAGGAGCCAGCGCCGGAGCAGCCGGCCCCCCATGCTGGTGCGGGTCCGGTCCAGCACGCCCACCAAAGTCGCCCTGCGGTCCGTCCCCACCAGCGGCTGCAGCAGCTCCAGGCTGCGCACCGCGCCGGGGTCCAGCAGCAGGGTCTCCTGGGGCCGGTACACCTGCAGGCCGTGGATGTGGCGGAGGCCGCTACGCTGCGTCTCCCTCAGGTACTGGATCAGGGCGCCTGCGGCGCCGGTGGCGAGCGGCAGGTCACCGCAGCCGAAGCCGTCGAGGGAGACCACCTGGAACTGCTCGCACAGCACCCGCCTGGCCTCCTGCAGGTCGAACCGCCACGGTTCGTACGGGGTGCGGGCGCCACCCACGGTGTGCGGGAGCTCGCTCCCTTCCGGGTGCAGCACCTCCCGGACCGAAAGCCGCTCCAGCTCCTGCACGGCCGCTTCAGGCTCCAGCTCGGTGATGCGGAACTCGCCGGTGGAAAGGTCCGCCACCGCCACGCCCCACCGGTGGGCGGTGGGGTTGACGGCGGCCAGGTACACGTTCTCCCGGGGCGGCAGCAACGCTTCCGAGGTGACCGTCCCCGGCGTGACCACCCGGACCACCTCGCGGCGCACCAGCCCTTTGGCCTTGCGGGGGTCCTCCACCTGCTCGCAGATGGCCACGCGGAAACCGCGTTCCAGCAGCCGGCTCAGGTACGACTCGAGGGTCTGGTGGGGCACCCCGCACATGGGGACCCGCTTGCCCTTGGCTACCGGACGGGAGGTGAGGGTGAGGTCCAGTACGCGGGAGGCGACCTCCGCGTCCTCGCCGAACAGCTCGTAGAAGTCCCCCAACCGGAACAGCAGGAGCGTGCCCGGGTACGCCCGCTTGAGGGCCTGGTACTGACGCATCATGGGGGTGTCCATCGTTGTACGGTGTTCTCGGACCGTGGACCGGACTCCTGGTGTGCGCGGCGTGCCCCTGTTGGTGGTGGTGGGCCCCACCGCCGTGGGCAAGTCCGCGGTGGCGGTGGAGCTGGCGGAGCGGTTGGGCGGGGAGGTGGTGTGCGCGGACTCCCGCACCGTCTACCGCGGCATGGACATCGGGACCGCCAAGCCCACCGCGGCCATGCGGGCCCGGGTCCCGCACCACCTGCTGGACGTGGCAGACCCGGAGGAGGTGTTCACCGTATGGGACTTCCAGCGCCTGGCCCGGCAGGCCATCGCGGACATCCGCGCGCGCGGGAGGGTGCCGATCCTGGTCGGCGGGACGGGGTTGTACGTGCGGGCCGTGGTAGACGGCCTCCGGATCCCGCAGGTGCCGCCGGACTGGGCGGCCCGCCGCGCCTGGGAGGAACAGGAACGCCAGCAACCTGGAACGCTTTACCGGCGCCTGATGGAACTGGACCCCGAGGCCGCGTCCCGGATTCCCCCGCAGAACCTGCGCCGGGTGATCCGCGCCCTGGAGGTCACCGTGCACACCGGACGGCCCTTCAGCCAGCTGGCGCGGCGCGAGGCGGGCGAGGACGCCTTCCAGGTCGGCCTCACCGTGGACCGGCTGCGCCTGTACGACCGGATCCGCCGGCGCATCCACGAGCAGCTGGCCGCCGGGCTGGTGGAGGAGGTGCGGGCGCTGCTGGCCCGCGGCGTGGATCCCTCCCGGCCTGCCATGCAGGGCCTGGGCTACAAGGAGCTGGTGCCGCACGTCCTGGGCCAGGTGAGCCTGGAAGACGCCGTGCGCCAGCTGGAGCGCAACACCCGCCGGTACGCGAAGCGGCAGTGGACGTGGTTCCGGGCCGACCCCAGAATCCGCTGGGTGGACGTGGACGACCTCCCTCCGGAGGCGGTGAGCGAACGTGTGCTGGAGGTCCTGCGGGCGGAGGGTGTTCCGCTTCGGCTATCCTAGGGCTGCGGGAGGACCGAGGAGGTGACGATGGAACCCACCACGCGGCAACGCGAGTCGCAGCGGCTGCAGCGGGTACCCCCCTACCTGTTCGCGGACCTGGACCGGCGGACCGAGGAGCTGCAACGGAGGGGAGTTGACGTGATCAGCCTCGCGGTGGGCGATCCCGACCTGCCCACCCCGGACCACGTGGTGGAGGCGATGCGCCAGGCTGTTGCGGACCCCGCCACCCACCGCTACCCGCCGTACCCGGGGACCGGTAGCTTCCGGGCCGCGGTGGCGGAGTGGTACCGGCGGCGGTTCGGCGTCCAGCTGGACCCTGACCGACAGGTGCTGGCCCTCATCGGGTCCAAGGAGGGCCTGGCACACCTGCCGTGGGCCCTGCTAGACCCCGGGGACATGGCCCTGGTCCCCGATCCGGGCTATCCCGTGTACCGGGTGGCGACCCTGCTGGCGGACGGGGTGCCCCACCCCCTGCCCCTGCGGCCGGGTTTGGGGTTCCTGCCGGACCTCACGGAGGTCCCCACCGAGGTGGCACGGCGGGCCCGCCTGATGTTTCTGAACTACCCCAACAACCCCACCGCGGCCACCGCAGAGCTGGGATTTTTCGCGGAGGTGGTGCGGTTCGCGCGGGAGTTCGACGTGCTGGTGGTGCACGACAACTCCTACTCGGAGATCGCCTACGACGGCTACCGCCCGCCGTCGTTCCTCCAGGCACCGGGGGCCCTGGAGGTGGGGGTGGAGTACCACTCCCTGTCCAAGACCTACTGCATGACGGGCTGGCGGCTGGGCTGGGTGTGCGGGAACGCGGACGTGGTGGCGGCGCTGGCCAAGCTCAAGACCAACCTGGACAGCGGCGTGTTCGTGGCCGTCCAGCGGGCCGGGGAGGCGGCCCTGCGGGGGCCGGAGGAGCCGGTCCGCCGGCGGGTGGCGGCCTTCCAGGCGCGCCGGGACCTGCTGGTGGACGGGCTGCGGGAGGCCGGGTGGCGGGTCGAGCGCCCTCGCGCCACCTTCTACCTTTGGGCGGAGGTGCCTGAAGGGTTCGACTCCGTCACCTTCGCGCAGCACGTGCTGGACCGCGCGGCGGTGGTGGTCACCCCGGGCATCGGATACGGGGAGGTGGGCGACCGGTATGTGCGGCTGTCCTTCACCACGCCGGAGGACCGGCTGAAGGAGGCGGTACAGCGCCTGTGCCGGCTGCGGTGACCCTGTGCGGCTGCCGTTCCTGATCGGGAATACCCACCGGCTGTCCAAGGAGGCCCGCCACCTGGTGGCGGCGCTGCGGGGTCGGACGTTCGCCCCAGACCTCGTGTGCGACCCCGAGCTGGCGGCCCGCCTGGCACAGCTGGCCCACGTGGCGCGTCGCGAGGTGGGGGTGCTGCTGTCGCGGAACGCCCACTGCGCCCACGTGCTGCTCGGCCGCAACTGGCCGGGACTGGAGCTCACCCTGCAGCGGCGCCGGGACGGCCGCCCGTGCGGCCTGCGGCTGGTGCTGGTCTACGACCAGCCGGAAGCGTATCCCACGGACGCGGACCTGGAACTGCTGGAGGGCGCGCGCCTGGACCTTCTGGTGACCGTAGGTCACCGGCGCGGGCAGGTGACGGAGGCGTGGGTAACCAGCGGCGCCGGGTCGTTGCAGCTAGAGGGGCCCTTCGACCTGGAGACGCTGGGCCACCTGCGCGCCGCAGAGCGCATCCGGGCCGTGGAGGAAGCCTCGCGGGGCGCGCCCTCGGACTCCGAACGGCCGGAACGGGCGGTGCTGGTGGGGCTGGTGGTGCCGCGACGCGGCGGGTACTCGGACCCGGAGTCCCTGGAGGAGCTGCGCCGGCTGGCGGAGACCGCGGGCGCGGAGGTGGTGGACGTACTGACCCAGGAACGCCCGCGCCCGGACCCGGCGACCCTGATCGGTCGCGGGAAGGTGGCGGAGCTGCGCGCCCTGGTGGAGCGGGAGGCCGCGGACCTGGTGGTGTTCGACGAGGAGCTCACGCCCGCGCAGCAGCGCAACCTGGAGGAGGAGCTGGGGGTCAAGGTGCTGGACCGCACCGCGCTCGTGCTGGACATCTTCGCCCGCCGCGCCCGGACCCGGGAGGGCCGCCTGCAGGTGGAACTGGCGCAGATGACCTACCTGCTGCCAAGGCTGGTCGGAAAGGGGGTGTTGCTGTCGCGCCTGGGCGGTGGGATCGGGACCCGGGGCCCCGGGGAGACGCAGCTGGAGACGGACCGCCGGCGCGTCCGGCGGCGCATCGACGAGCTGCGGGCCCGGATCGAGGAGGTGGCGCGGGCCCGGCGGACGCAGCGGCGCGCCCGCCAGCAGGCGGAGGTCCCCGTGGTGGCCCTGGTGGGGTACACCAACGCCGGCAAGTCCACCCTCCTCAACGCGCTGTCCGGTGCGGACGTGTTCGTGGAGGACAAGCTGTTCGCCACCCTGGACCCCACCGCGCGCCGCGCACGGCTTCCCGACGGCCGGCCCGTGGTGCTGGTGGACACCGTGGGCTTCCTGCGGAAGCTGCCCACGCAGCTGGTGGCGGCCTTCCGGGCCACCCTGGAGGAGGTGACGGAGGCAGACGCGTTGGTGCACGTCCTGGACGTGTCCCATCCCGCCTGGGAACGGCAGCGCCAGGCGGTGGAGGAGCTGCTGGAGGAGCTGGGGGCCGACGGCAAGCCCACGGTGCTGGCCCTCAACAAGACCGACCGGCTTCCCGCGGACCGGGTGGCGGAGGTGGTGGCCCGCACGGGCGGGGTCCCCATCAGCGCCCTGCGGAGGACCGGGCTGGAGGAGCTCCTGGCGCGGGTGGCGCAGGCGCTGCCGGGGTGGCCGCGCACCCGCCTGCGCATCCCCTACGCGCAGGCGGGACTGCTGGCCGAGCTCCGGCGGGGAGGCCGCGTGCTGCGCGAGGAGTACCACCCCGACGCGGTACACGTGGAGGCGGAGCTGCCCTGGGCCCTGCTGAGCCGCCTCAAGCCGTGGGCGGCCACGTAGGACTTGGCCGGCGCACGGCGTATCCTTCCCTGGAGGGATCGGGATGCCAGTGGTGGAGGTGCAGACGTTGGTCCGCGCGCCCGCGGATCACGTGTACACCGTCGCGAAGGACGTGGAACAGTTCCCGGAGTTCATGCCGGACGTCGAGAGCCTGAGGGTGGTCCACCGGGAGGGGAACCGCACGGTCACCGCCTGGGTCGGCAGGATCCAGGGCCGGCGGGTGGCGTGGACCGAGGAGGACGAGTGGGATGACGCGCGGCGGGTGTGCACGTTCCGCCAGCGGGAGGGCGACTTCGACCGGTTCGAGGGAACGTGGAGCTTCGAACCCGCACCGGGTGGTTGCTCCGTGAGGCTGGTGCTGGACTACGACCTCCGGATCCCGCTGCTGGGCCCCCTGCTCACGAACCTGGTCCGGCAGCTGGTGCGGAAGAACGCGGAGGGGATGCTGGAGGCCCTGCGCAGGCGGGCGGAGGAAACCGCGGGGGCTTCCGGCGGAAGTTAGGGCAAACGGCGCGGAGGTGAGCGATGAGCGAGTTCCTCTACGCGCAGGTTCGGGCGTGGCTGCGCCGCTGGCTCGGCGACCGCTCCGGCCAGGCCGAGCTGCTGGTGGTCCTGCTGCTGGCGTTCCTCATCTGGGTGCTGGCCACCAACCGGCGGGTCGTGATCCAGTAGCGGCCGTGACGGCTCGGCCGCTCCGGGACCGGTGGCAGAAGATGGCGTTGGAGCTGCGCCGCAGCGGGCGGGCGCGGCGTCCTGGTCTGGTATAGACCCCTCTGGTGGTAGCCGGAGGGGTCGCTTCGTGTCCGCGGAGGTGGAAGTGGATCTGGTCCCCATCGCCCGACCCGTGGTCACGGAGGACGACCGCCGGCGCGTGCTGGAGGTGCTGGCCTCCGGAAAGCTGAGTTCGGGCGAGTGGGTGGAGCGATTCGAGGCCGCCTTCGCCGCGTACGTGCAGGTGCCCCACGCGGTGGCCACCAGCTCCGGCACCGCGGGCCTGGAGGTGGTGCTGGAGGCCTTAGGGGTCGGACCCGGCGACCAGGTGGTGGTCCCCGCGTTCACCTTCGCGGCCACCGCCAACGCGGTGGTGCACCGCGGCGCCCGTCCCGTGTTTGTCGACATCGACCCGGTGACCTTCAACCTCGACCCGTCCTCGGTGGAGGACGCTCTCCGCCGGCACCCCAGGGTGCGCGGGATCCTAGCGGTCCACCTGTACGGGCTGCCCGCGGCGGCAGACGTTCTCGCGGAGCTGGCGGACCGGCACGGGGTCTGGCTGGTGGAGGACGCGGCACAGGCCCACGGCGCGGCCCTGCGGGGCCGGCGGGTGGGCGGGTTCGGGGTA
>JBKBVM010000095.1:0-6725 GCA_046289555.1 bacterium | reverse complement strand
CCTGACGCAAGTGGGGGAGGGCCGCAGCCCTCCCCCGCCCGCTCGTGACCGCTGTCCGGGTCCTACCGCCGACCGCCCACCAGCCCCTGCTCCCGCCACTTCTGGAACACCCGCCGGATCTGGGCGGCCGCCGCGTCCAGGGCCTGCTCCGGCGTGTCGATGCCCTGGGCGACGCGCGCGAACATCACGTTGAGGATCCACGTGTTGAACACCTCGTCGATGGCCGCACTGGACGGCCCTGGCCAGCCCACGTTGTGCGCCCACTCGTACGCGGTCTCGATGGTGGCCAGCTTGTCCTTCCGGTCCCCCGCCGCCTTGCTCACCGGGTCGTCCCGCAGGTACGCCAGGCGCTTCTCCCTAGAGATGGCGTTCTGGAACGTAGGGTAGTCGTACGCTTGCGAGGCGTGGAACTTGCCAGGCGGCCAGCCCTCTCGGGCTGCCACGTCCGGGTCGTAGCTCAACACCAGGTCGATGAGCAGCTTCTTGGCAGCCTCCCGCACAGGTCGCGGCCGGTTGCGCCAGAGGAAGTACACCCCCATCACGTGCTCCAGCCCCCGGGCTCCTGCGGGCCCCCGGGGTGCGCGCTCCGTGATGAGGGTGTCCCGCGCCAGGAGGACCGCCTTCGAGGTGTTGGGGTCCTCTCCCCGTTTGAGCGCCTGCGCAGCCAGAGCTTGGGCGGTGCGGGTAATGGAGATGGCGTTCATGGCAATGGAGATGCGACCGGCCAAGAACTCCTCGTTGTTGGACGCCGCGGTCCACGCGTAAACGCCCGCGAACATCGTCTCGTTGTACAGCGCCCGCACGAACCGCAAGGCGTCCAGGGTCCGCTGGCGGAAGGGCGGTACGTCCAGAACCACGTTACCCGCCTCGTCCTGCTCCCCGGTCCCCCACGAGTACATCAGGGCCCGGAGCCACATCCCCGTGTCGATCTCCTGGCTCAGCCCGAGGCCCACGGGGTGGCCCATGCGCTTGAGCTCCCGCCCCACCTTGAGGACATCCTCCCAGGTCACCGGGCCCGTGGTCGAACTCCCCAAGGCCTTGGCCGACGCCTGCCGCCACATCCAGCCCCGGTAGTGCATCGGGTCGGGGACGAAGTTGTCTGACACTCCGAAATACCGTCGCGTCACCGGGTTGTACGTGCTCTTCTCCGCCAACGGGATATAGGGGCCCACCTTCCGCTTGAGCTCCTCGATGACCTCCCGGTGGGCGTCGGTGTCCACCTGACGCTCCAGGGTGGCGGGCGGCGTGAGGTACTGGATCATGTCGTGGCCCGGGTCCGCACCCGCGGCTACCCGGGCCGCCTCGGAAGCGGCAATGGCGGGGATCTCCGCCAGGCCAACGTTCTCCACTACCACCCGCACCCCGTTCTTCTCCCCCCACTTGGGAGCGAAGACCTTGTTGAACCACTCGTCGTAGGGCGGGACGAAGTGCCGCCAGTGCAGGATCCGCAGCGTCACCGGCTGCGCCCGGGTCCGCTCGGTGAGCACGAGGGGACCCAAGCTCCCCGCAGCCGCCCCGGCGGCCGCGGACTTCAGGAACTCCCGGCGCGTGAGTCGGCGCCACCGGCCCTCCGCCACCTGCACCCACGCTCCGTCCTGCTTCCGCTCGTCCTCCATCTCCATCCCCCCTCCCTGTGGTCCGTTCTCCTCAGCGGACGGCACCGCTGAGAGTGAAGCTTCCCACGAAACGCTCGATCACGAGGTAGTACAGGGCCGCCACCGGCACGCTGGCCAGGAACGCGGAGGCCATGAGGGGCCCCCAGTCGAAGATGTCCCCCCGCACCATGTCTGCAGGCACCCCGACGCTCACGGTCTTCTGCGCGGTGGCGGTGACGAAACTGAGTGCGTACACGAACTCCTGGGCAGACAGGGTGAAGCTGAAGATGACCACGGTGACGATCCCGGGGACCGCCAGCGGCAGCAGCACGCGGGCCAAGGCGCCCAGGCGGGTGCACCCGTCCACCATGGCCGCGTCCTCCAGCTCCCGGGGCAGACCCCGTAGAAACCCCGACAGCAGCCACGTGCACAGGGGCACGGTGATGGTGGGGTACACCACGATCAGGGACCAGAGGGTGTTCTGCAGCCCGAGGGTGGTCACCACCAGGGACATGGGGATGAAGAGCAGCGTCGGCGGGATCAGGTACACGAGGAAGATGGCGATGCTGGCCCGCTCCCCCCATCGGCCCAGCAGCCGCGCGAGGCTGTACGCGGCGGGGACCGTGAGCAGGAGGGTGACCATCACCACCCCTGCCCCTACCAGGGCGGTGTTCACCACCCACCGGACGAACTGGGTTTTCGCGAAGGCGTACTCTAAGTGCTCCAGGGTAGGCGGTTCGTTGAACCAGAAGGGGTTGTTCTCGGGATTGTACAGGTCGGAGTTCTGTTTGAAGGCGGTGATTCCCATCCAGGCGAATGGGAACGCCGCGAACACCACGAAGACCCCGACCAGCAGCACCCGCCCGGCGGCCGGCAGCCAGCGCCGCGCCCGGCTGCTCACCAGGCCACCTCCACCCGCCGGGCGACCCGGAGCACGAAGACCGCGGCCACCAGGAGCACGGGGAACAGCAACAGGGAGATCGTGGCGCCCACGCTCAGGTTCCCGCCCACGATCCCCTTGAAGAAGGCCAGGCTGGCCAGCACCTGGGTGGTGTCGAACGGGCCGCCCCGCGTAAGGACGTACACCACTGTCATGTCCGTGAACGTGAAGATGGTGCCGAACAGGAGGGCCACCACCGCCACAGGCGCCAGCAGGGGTAGCATCACGTGTCGGTACTTCTGCCACAGGTTCGCCCCGTCCACCTCCGCCTGGTCCAGGAAGTCCTGCGGGATGGCGGAGTGGCCGGCCAGGAGGACCACGGTGGCGAAGGGCAGCATCCGCCACACGTGCACCGCCACCACCGCGCCGAAGGCCAGGTCCGGCCGGCCCAGCCAGAACATGTTGGCTCCGGGCGGCAGCAGGCCTAGGCCCCGCAGGGCCCAGTCCAGGACGCTGAACCGGGCGTGCAGGATCCACAGCCACCCGATGCTGGACAGAGAGACGGGGGCCACCCACGGCAGCAGGAGGAGGAACATCACCGCTCCGCGGCCGCGGAACGGTCGCCGCAGGGCCAGAGCCAACACGTTGGACAGCACCATCACCAGGACCTGGGCGGCGAGGGTGAACACGAAGGTGTTGCGCAGGGCCCGGGAGGCCACAGGATCTTGGAACACCAGGGCGAAGTTCGCGAGCCCGATGAACCGGCCAAAGGGGTTGCCCGTGGTGGCGTCGGTCCAGCTGAGGTAAAGGGCGAACAGGAACGGGAACCCGACCAGGAGGAAAATGTAGGCCACCGCGGGCACCAGGAGGATCGGCGCCAGGACACGGTCCCGCTCCAGCCACGTGCGGCCCCGGGACAGCGCCCCCCCAATCCCCTGCGCCACCGCCATCTGCGCCCTCCTGTCGCTCGCCCCTCCCACCGCGCACCACGTCTGGGCGCGGTCTCCAGCAAAACCTAGCCGTGACGGTGTAACGATGTCAAGGCGCCGGTTCGCCCTCCGCGGCCGGCGCCACCGCGCGCCACGGCGCTTCCGGGGTTCCCGCGGCGAGGTTGACCCACCGCGCCGCCACGAACAGCAGGTCCCCGAGCCGGTTCAGGTACCGGAGGATCTCCGGGTTGACCGCCGCTCGCTCCGCCAAGGCCACCACCCGCCGCTCCGCACGCCGGCAGACTGCCCGGGCCACGTGCAACAGGGCACCCGCTTCGCTGCCACCCGGAAGCACGAAGCTGCGCAGGGGCGGGAGATCCGCCTCCAGGCGGTCGATCCATCCTTCCAGCGCCTGCACCGACGAGGCGCTGATGCGCGGCACCCGCGCGGCCAGCTTGGGATCCTCCACCCGCGGGGTGGCCAGTTCCGCCCCTACGTCGAACAGCCTCCCCTGCACGTCCGCCAGCAACTCCGACAGCGCTCCCGCGGCCAACTTGGCCCGCACCAGCCCCAGCAGGCTGTTCAGCTCGTCCACCGCTCCATAGGCCTCTACCCGGGGATCCGCCTTGGACACCCGCTCGCCGCCAAACAAGCCGGTCTGCCCGCTGTCGCCCGTCCGCGTGTAGATCTTCACCCCGACGCCTCCTACCGGCCCTCGCTCAGCCGCTCCCACAGGGGGCGCGGGAGCCCCCGTGCCTGCATCTTCGCCTGCACCGCCTCCACAGGGTAGAGCACCCGCCGGAGCTCCAGGGTCCTCGCACTGGTGTCCAGGACTACGTACGCAGCGCGGGGATCCCCGTCCCGCGGCTGGCCCACGCTGCCGACGTTGATCAAGTGGCGGAGATGACGTTCCAGTTTCACTGCGGCGTTGGGCGCCAACGGGAACACGTAGGTGCGCACGCCGTCGTGGGCGAAGCGCACGGGCACGTGGGTATGCCCGAACAGGCACACGGAGAACTCCGCGGCGCGGAAGTTGTCGTCCGCGGTCTCCCAGTCCAGGATGTACTCCGCCACGGGGTCCTGCGGGCTGGCGTGGACCAACAGCATCCCCTCGAAGGTCTGCCGCGGCTGCAGCCCCTCCAGGTATGCCCGCACCGACGGCGACAGCTGCTCCCGGGTCCACTCCACCGCGGCCCGCGCGAACAGGTTGAAGCGCCACGCGTCCAGCCGGCCTAGGGCCGCGAGGTCGTGGTTGCCCACCAGGGCGGCCACCAGAAGACCCCGCAGTCGCTCCACGCACGCGTTGGGGTCCGGCCCGTAGCCCACGAAGTCTCCCAGGCACACGAGGCTCTCCACCCCCTGGTGGCGCGCGTCCTCCAGCACGGCCTCCAGGGCTTCCAGGTTCGCGTGGACGTCCGACAGCACCGCGTAGCGCATGGGCTTCCGCACCCGGAGGATACCCCAGGAGCGGCCCGGCTGTCCTACCGGGTTCGGCGGGCAGCCAGCACCTGGAGCACCTGGGACCATGGCACGCCTTCGCGCGCGAGGAGGACCAGCAGGTGGTACACGAGGTCTGCAGCCTCCTGCGCCAGACGCTCCGGCCCTTCCTCCCGCGCGGCGCGGACCACTTCCGCGGTCTCCTCGAACAGCTTCTCGTGCAGCCGCGCGGGGTCTGCGGCAAGCAGCGACGCCGTGTAGGAGCCTGGTGGCGCTTGCCGCAGGCGGTCGCGGATGACCCGCTCCAGCTCCGCCAGAACGCCCACGGCCGGCTCCACCCGCTGACCCGCCAGGTCCCGGTGGAAGCAGGACAGCTCGCCGGTGTGACACGCGGGCCCCTGGGGGTCCACCACGTAGAGCAGGGCGTCCCCGTCACAGTCCTGCAGGATCTGGGAGACGTGGAGGGAGTGGCCGGAGGTCTCCCCCTTGCGCCACAAGGCGTTGCGGGACCGGCTCCAGAAGTGGGCCAGTCCCAGCTCGCGGGTGCGCTGCACCGCGTCGTCGTTGGCGTAGGCCAGCATCAGCACCTGACCGGAACGTCGGTCCTGGACCACCACCGGCCGTAGCCCCCCAACCTGCCCCGTGCTCACGGGCTCTCCCACGGTTGCACCTCACGGACGGGAATCCCCTGAGCCTTCAAGGCGGCCTTCACGTCCCGGATGCGGAGCTGCCCGAAGTGGAAGACGGATGCCGCGAGGGCGGCGTCAGCTTCCCCCTCCGTGAGAACCTCCACGAAGTGCTCCAACTTCCCCGCCCCCCCGGAGGCGATGACGGGGACGGTGACAGCCCGGCTGACTGCCCGCGTCAACTCCACGTCGAACCCCTCCGTGGTCCCGTCCCGGTCCATGCTGGTCAGCAGGATCTCGCCCGCTCCCAGGTCCGCAGCCCGCTCCGCCCACCTCACCGCGTCGAGGCCTGTGGGGCGACGGCCCCCGTGCGTGTGGACCTCCCAGCCCTGCGCTCGACGCCGGGCGTCGATGGCTACTACCACGCACTGGCGGCCGAAGCGCTCCGCCAGCCGACCCACCAGGCCCGGGTCGTGCACTGCCGCGGTGTTCACCGCCACCTTGTCCGCGCCAGCCCTCAGCATCCGCCGCGCGTCCTCCACCGACCGGATCCCGCCGCCCACGGTGAGGGGGATGAAGACCTCCCCCGCAGTGCGCCACACCACATCCTCCAGGATGGGCCGGTGCTGCGCGGAGGCCGTGATGTCCAGGAATACCAGCTCGTCCGCGCCCTCCCGGTCGTACGCCGCCGCCAGCTGTGCGGGGTCCCCTGCGTCCCGTAGGTTCACGAAGCGCACGCCCTTCACGACGCGTCCCGCGTCCACGTCCAGGCACGGGATGATCCGCTTCGCCAGGCTCACGGATCTGTCCCCTCGCCCGTCCGCGCGGCCTTCAGGGCGTCCTCCAGCCGCAGGGTACCCTCGTACAGCGCCCGGCCGACCACCACTCCGTCTACACCGGCCTGCCGGAGGGCGCGCACGTCGTCCGCGTGCCGCACCCCGCCGGAGGCCACCACGGAGGCCCCCGAGGACACCAGGGTTCTGTAAAGGGACAGGTTGGGTCCGGCCAGAACGCCGTCTGAGGCCACGTCGGTCACCAACAGCCGGCTTGCTCCGCACTGGAGCGCCCGTCGCGCAGCTTCCTCGACCGTGAGGGGCGTCGCCTCCGTCCAGCCGCGGATCACCACCCGGCCGTCCCGCGTGTCCAGGGCCACCACCACGCGCTCGCCCCAGCGAACGCACAGGCGCTCCAGCCATCCCGGGTCCAGCACCGCGCGGGTCCCCACCACCACGCGGTCCGCCCCCGCCTGCAGAGCTTG
>JBKBVM010000094.1:0-6775 GCA_046289555.1 bacterium | reverse complement strand
CCCGCTCAGCGCGCGGTCGACCAGGGGCAAGCTGGGCGACCACCGCAGCTCCGCCCAGGTCTCCTCCAGGTAGTTGGGGTCAAAGCCGGGACGGCTGGCACTGGCCAGGACGTCGCCGCTCAGTTCCACCACGACCACAGCACCGGCCCTGGGACCGAGTGCGCGCCACGCCTCCCGCTGCACCCTTGAGTCGAGGGTGGTCACCACGTCCAGCCCGCGACGCGGCCGGCCTGCCCGCGCGCGCAACGCCGGCCAGGAGTCGGCCTCCGTCATGCCCAGCAGTTCCGCGTCGGCGGAGGCCTCGAGCCCGGCCTTGCCCAGCAGGAGGCTGCGGTAGCCCACCGGGTGGGCGAACATCTCTTTTTGGGGGTACACCCGCACCGTCCGGCCGCCGCGGCGGACGCTGTGCGCCAGGACCTCCAGCCGCCGGTCCAGAATCCGTCCCCGCTGGACCCGATCCTCAGCCAGCAGCAGGCGCGGGTTTTCCGGGTGGTGGGCCAGGTCCGGCCCGCGGATCACCTGCCAGTAGCCCACCCACGCGGCCACCACCGCGAGAAGTCCTATGTGAATTGCCGCGAGGCTTCTCAGCCGGTCCCCCACCGCAGCTCCTCCCGCGCCCGCGGCGCGGCCAGCACCGCCCCCGCTAGCGCCAAGTGCACTGCCGTCGACAACCCCCCGGCGCTGACGAAGGGCATCGTCACGTCCGCGGGGGGCACCAGGGCCGCCGCACCTGCCGCGGCCAGGAACGCCTGGCTAGCCACCAGGGCCGCCGCCCCCGCAGCCAGCAACCGAACCCAGGATACCTTCGCCTGCCCGGCGGCCCGCACCGCCCGTCCCGTCCACACCGCGTACGCGGCCACTAGCGCCGTCACGCCCGCAAACCCCCACTCCTCCGCCACCGCGGCCAAAACAAACCCCGCATGGGACTGCGGAACGAGTTCGGGGTACCCAGCACCCGGGCCTGCGCCGATTAGGCCGCCCGCGGCCAGCGCGAACAGGCTCTGGACCAAGGGGTAGCCGACGCCCAGGCGATCTGCCCACGGGTTCACCCACCCCCGAAGACGGTCCGCGAGCTCCGGGACCGTGGCGTACGCCAGACCCACCATCACCAGGAAGCCCCCGGCTGCGGGGACCACAGGCTTCAGGGACGCGGTAGCGCAGTACCCGAGGGCCAAGACCACCCAGATCATCACCGCCGCGGTCCCCGCGTCTCCGCGCACTAGCCACAGGGCTGCAGCCGCAGCCCACGCGGCGGCGACGTAGCCCCTCACCTTCCCCCGCGGCAGCTCTGCCACGCCCAGCGCCAGTGCGAGCAACTTGGCCAGCTCGGAGGCGACCTCCGCCACCACCGGCTCGACCGGCGCGCGGATCACGAGCCCGCTCGCCAGCCACGCCCACCCCCACGGGAACAACGACACCGTCACCAGCAGGGCGGCCAGCGGCGTTGCCAGCCGTTCCGGGTTCAGGGGCCGACATGCCAGCCGGAACGCGGCCACCGACAGCGCCAGCCCCCCACACACCCACGCGGCCTGGTAGGCCACCAAGTGGGGCTGCAGGCGGTAGGTGGTGACCAGCCCCACGGCCACCAGCAGCGCGGTAACCGGAAGCAGTACGCCTTCTCCGGCCTGGAGGACCCGGTCGACGGCGGGGAAGGCCAGCAGGACCACGGCCACGTACAGCAGCGCCAGCGGCGGGTCCTGGGGGTGCTTGTTCCCGTGCACGAGGGCCCCGCCAGCCAGGCCCACGGCCAGGGCCAACGCGTACAGCTCCACACCCCTCCACCAGACCCTCTTCCTGGACAGGGTGGCAGGCGGGTGCATGTTGTCCTCAGACGGCCGTCGCCCGTGGGCCGCGGGGCTGGACAAAACGGAACACCGTGGAGCCCACCCGCACACGGTCCCCGTGCCGTAAGGGGGCGGGGGCCTCCAGCCTGCGGCCGTTCAGGTACGTGCCCCCGGGGCATCCCAGGTCCTCCAGCCAGAAGCTGTCCCCGGAGGCCACCAGCCTGGCGTGCCGCGGTCCCGCCTCGGGGTCCGGGACGGCCACGTCGTTGCCCGTCCCCCGGCCCAGCAGCGCCTCGCCCCGCACGGCAAACGCCTCGCCCGGACTCAAACCCGGTCCCTCTTCCACCAGCAGCACCCCCCAGGGCCGGTCCAGCTCCCGGCCCGCCGCGCGCAGGTCGTCTCCCACCACCCTCACGACCCGGTAGAGGAAAAGAAACAGGGCTGCCAGGAGGACGTACCGCAGCGCCTCGTTCACGGGACCTCCCGGTACTCCAGGACCACCCCGCCGAGCTGCAGGCGGTCACCGTGGTGCAACCGGCACCGGGTGACCTTCCGCCCGTTCACGAACGTCCCGTTGGTGGAGCCCAGGTCCACCACCTCTACCCCGCCCGGTCCCCGCTCCACGCGGGCGTGCTCCCTCGACACGCCCGGGTCCGCCAGCACGAGGTCGCAGGTCTGTGAGCGCCCCACGGTGTGGCTCCCGCGCACCACCAGCAGTGCGCCCTCCCCGGGTCCCCTCACCACCCGCAGGACCGGCAGCGCGCCGACGTGGTAGACCCGGGTGTCTGGATCCACGCAACCCTCCGCTACGGCGCCGCTGCGGGCACCAGGCGGGGGGCCAGCCGCACGGGCTTCCGGCCCGGGGTGTGGGCCTCCCGCAGCTGGCCGCACGCCGCCAGGATGTCCACGCCGCGTTCCACCCGCACGGTCACCGGAACCCCCTGCGCCTTGAGGATCCGCGCAAACTGGCGGACGCGCTCGGGCCCCGGGCGCCGGTAGGGCAGCGACGGGACGGGGTTCCACGGGATGAGGTTCACGTGCGCCAGCATCCCGCGCAACCGTTCCGCGAGCGCGCGGGCGTGCTCCGGAGTGTCGTTCACTCCCTCGAGGAGCACGTACTCGAACGTCACCCGCCGGCCCGTGACCGCCGCGTACTCCCGGCACGCTTCCAGCAGGCTCGCGATGGGGTACCGCCGGTTGATGGGTACGAGCCGGCTTCGCAGCTCATCGTCGGGCGCGTGCAGGGAAACCGCCAGGGTGCAGCCCAGCCGCAAGTGCGCCAGCCGGCGGATCTGCGGGATCAAACCCACGGTGGACACCGTGATCCGCCGGATGCCCACCCGCAGCCCGTACGGCGCGTTCAGCAGGCGCACGGCGCGCACCGTGGCTTCCAGGTTGGCCAGGGGCTCCCCCATCCCCATGAACACCACGTGGGTCGGCCGCTCCCCCTGGTCCTGCTGCATCACGTGCACCTGGTCGGTGATCTCGCCTGCGGTGAGGTTGCGGCCGAGCCCGCTCAGGCCGGTGGCGCAGAAGGTGCAGCCCATGCCGCAACCCACCTGCGTGGACACGCACGCGCTGCGCCGGCCGTCCGCGTACCGCATCCACACGCTCTCCACGGTGCTGCCGTCCTCGCAGGCCAGCAGGTACTTGGTGGTGGACCCGTCCGCGGAGGTGGTCCGGCGCACCACCCGCAACGTCGCGAGGCGCGCTTGCTCCGCCAGCCGCCGCCGCAGGGACGCGGGGAGGTCCGTCATCCCGTCGAAGCTGCGGGCTCCGCGGCCGTGGACCCAGCGGGCCAGCTGCCGACCGCGGTACGGGGGCTCGCTGAGTCCCGCGATCCAGGAGGCCAGCTCCTCCTCGTACAGGGACCGGAGGTCGGGGCGCTCGGTCATGTCCTGCGGAACCTCGCTACGAAGTACCCGTCCGTGCCGTGGTGGTGCGGCCACAGGCGCAACGTCCCTCCCTCCGCCCGCAGGCTCCCGTCCCCCCAGGGCACCACGAACGGGTCGGGGACGAATCCGCCCGAAGCCAGCAACCATTCTACGACGGCCTCCCCCTCCTCCGGCTCGGTGCTGCACACGCTGTAGACCAACACACCGCCGCTGCGGACCGCCTCGCTCGCACCCTTCAGAATGGCGCGCTGCAGATCCGCCGCCCGCGGGAGGTCCTCCGGTGCCACGCGCCAGCGGATTTCCGGCCTGCGCCGCAGGACCCCGAGCCCGGTGCAGGGGGCGTCCACCAGCACACGATCGGCACCCCGTACGTCCAGGGCCCGGGCGTCACACCGCCGCGCCTCCACGCAGGTCGCGCCCAGGGCCTGAGCGCGCCGGGCCAAGGCTTCCACCTTCCGGGGGTGGACGTCGCACGCCACCACCCGCCCGCGGTTCCCCATCAGCGCCGCCAGGTGCGTGGCCTTGCCGCCAGGCGCCGCGCAGGCGTCCACCACCAGCTCGCCGGGCCCGGGATCCACCGCGTACGCCACCACCAGGGCCGCCTCGTCCTGCGCCACCACCAAGCCTTCCTCAGCCAGCGCAAGCCGCGCCGGAAGGGGGCCCCGGACGTGGAGGGCCTCGGGCAGCGACCCCGGCCGGACCTCGAGTCCGGCCTCAGCCAGTCTCCGCGCGACCTCCTGGGGCGCAGCTTTCAAGGTGTTCACCCGCAGGTGGGCCGCCGGGGCCGTGTTGTTCGCTTCGCACAGTTTCGCCACCTCGTGTGCGGGCCAGCGCTCCAGCCACCGCCGCACCAGCCACAGGGGGTGGCTGGCCAGCACCGAAAGGCGCTCGTCGGGCGCTTCCGGAGGAGGGGCTTCGCCCTCGCGGGCCACCCGCCGCAGCACCGCGTTGGTAAAGGCCGCGGTTCCTGGGTGTCCGTAGCGCTTGGCCAGCTCCACGCTGGAGCTGACCGCCACCCCAGCCGGTACCCGTCGCAGGAACAGGAGCTGGTAGGCGCCCAGGCGCAGGATCTGCCGGATTGCAGGGGGTAACTCCAGCAGCTGCCGGTCGGATTTGGCCTGTAGGGTCCAGTCCAGGCGTGCCCTCCACCGGAGCACCCCCAACACCAGCTCGGTGGCCAGCTCCCGTTCCCCCTGAGGGAGGGACCACCGGGCGAGCGCGGCCCGAAGCGCTAGGTTGCTGAAGGCTCCCTCCAGCTCTACCCGCTGGAGGACCCTAAGGGCCAGCTCGCGTCCGGACTGAGGGGGCTGGGGGACGGGTCGCGGGACGGTTTGACCTCACTCCCGCGACATGTTGCGGATGGCCACCAGCCGCAACAGCTCCACGATGGCGCTGGCCGCGGCCGCCACGTAGGTCAACGCCGCTGCACCCAGCACCGCCTTGACCCCGTCCAGCTCCCGCGGGGTCACCAGACCGTGGGCCTGCAGCGCGGCCACCGCCCGCCGGCTGGCGTCGAACTCCACCGGCAGGGTCACCAGGGTAAACGCCACCACGCCCAGGAACATCAGGATGCCCAGGTCCATCAGGAAGCCGCCCGCCTGGCCCAGGAACATCCCGATCACAAACAGCCAGATGCCCAGCTGAGACCCGATCCCCGCCACGGGGACGATGGCGTTCCGCAGGGCCAGGGGCGCGTAGTTCTCCCGGTGCTGCAGCGCGTGCCCGGCCTCGTGGGCCGCCACCCCCAGCGCCGCCACGGATGGTGTCCCGTACACCTCCGGGGACAGCCGCAAGGTGCGCGTGCGCGGGTCGTAGTGGTCCGACAGCATGCCCCGCACGGGTTCGACCCGCACGTCGTAAAGGCCCGCGGCCTGCAGGATCCGGGCCGCCACCTCCGCCCCCGAAAGCCCCACGCCCGCGGGCACCCGGCTGTAGCGCCGGAAGGCGCTCATGACCTTGAACTGCGCCCACAGGGCAAAGCCAAAGGCCAGAACCGCCAGCCAGAACAGCGGGCCTCGGTAGAACAGCATCGCCAACACCTCCCGCCCTATTCTAACGGAGCGCAGTCCAGATTTCCCTCCATCCTCCCCTCCGGGACGGCGGGTCAGCCGAGCCGGTCTCCAGGCTGCAACCGGTAACCGCGGGCGTACTCCGCGCCCGTCATCCTCCGGCCGGACGGCGGCTGCACTTCCACCACCTCCACCGCCCCCGAACCGGCCGCCACCACGAACCCCTCCGGGGTCACGCGGAGGACTTCGCCCGGCTGCCCCGCTCCCTCCACCGGCCGCACCCGCCAGATCCTCAGCACCCGGCCGCGGTGCAGGGTGTGGGCCACCGGCCAGGGATCCATGGCCCGTACGTGCCGCTCCACCACCTCCGCGGGCTCGTCCCACCGGATGAGTCCGTCCTCCTTGGACAGCTTGCCGCAGTACGTGGCCTGAGCGGGGTCCTGCGGGCGCCCCCGCAGCTGGCCTCGCTCCAGCGCGTCCAGGACCTCCAGGAGCAGACGGGCACCCTCCTCCGCCAGCTTTGCCTCCAGTGTGCCCGCGGTGTCCTCCGGTGACACGGGGACCTCCCTCTGCCCCAGGATGTCGCCCGCGTCCAGCTCCTCCGTAACCCACAGGACCGAAACGCCCGCGGTCGGGTCGCCGTTCCGGATGGCGGCCTGCACGGGTGAGGCGCCGCGGTACTTGGGCAGCAGGGAGGGGTGCACGTTCACGCAGCCCAGGCGCGGGAGCCTAACCAGCCACGAGGGCAGGATGCGGCCGTACGCCACCACCACGCCTACGTCCGCAGCCGCGGATTCCAAGGCTCCGCGGGCCTCCCGCAGGCGCTCCGGCTGAAGCACCATCAGGCCCAGCTCCCGCGCCCGGACCGCCACCGGGGGTGAGGTGAGGCGCCGACCGCGACCCGCGGGCCGGTCGGGTTGGGTCACCACCGCCACCACCTGGTGCGCCCTCGCACACGCTTCCAGGGAGGGGACCGCGAAGCGGGGCGTGCCGAAGAACAGCACCCGCATCGCGCCTCAGCCCACCACCTCGCCCGCCGCCCGCTCCCGGTCCACGTAGTGAATGTCGGAAGGGCTCTCGACCCGGT
>JBKBVM010000093.1:0-6777 GCA_046289555.1 bacterium | reverse complement strand
CGTAGAACTTCCCTTCCTTGGTCACTAACAGGATGCCGATCCCGGTGAACGCGGCCTCGTTCTGCTGCTGGCGCCGCAGCTCCGCCAGCCGTTCCGGGGGGATGAACCCCGTGTGGGAGTCCCGCAGGCTACCGGCCGCCGCCCGCGCGGCGGCGAACTGGAGGTCCTGCTCCGTAAGCCGGCCGGATGCAGCCCGCACCGCCTGGTCGAAGCGCAGTTGGAACTGCTGCCGCGCGTGCTCCTCGTCGCGCGCGAACAGGTCCGCGAGGGGCGTCTGGATCCCCGCGCGCTGCAGGGCTTCCCGCAGCCCCCCAAGCGCCGCCCGGTACAGCTGCACGGGGTCCGGCCGCGCCACGTGCTCGTCCCGCAGCAGCTCCACCACCCGGAAGACCAGCGACGCGTCCGCCGCCCGTGCTGCGGGAAGCGCCGTGGCCAGCAGCACGGCCACCAGACCGACCGCTCCCGCCACCCTGCCCCAGCGCAGCGTTCCCACGAGGCCTCCTCCCCTCACGTCCGTCTCACGGAAAACTGTTTGTGGCCATTGTAACGCCCTCGTGGGCGGCGGGCTCACGGCCGGAGGACCACGGAGTCCCCCGGCCCCGCGCCCAGCCGGGCCGCGGCATCGCCCTCCCGCACGGCCACCTCCACGAACCCGTCACTGCCTACCAGCACCACCAGGGCTCCCGGGTGCCCCTCGCCGTACGTGCGGACCCTGCGGGCGCGGTGCGTCCGTTCCCCCACCTGGACCCAGAGGGCCTGTGGGAGCTCTTCCAGCCACGCGCCGGGAATGTTGGTGGCGAGGTTGCCGAAGGCGTCGCAGGACACCACCTCCCCGCTCAACCCGTCCGCCCCGCGCTGCGGGGCCTTCTCGTGCAGCTCCACGGGGTCGGAGACCTCCGGCCCCACCTCCTCGAAGGGGAAACCCAGGGCGAGCCACCGGGCCGCGGGTGCGAACACGTCCCGGCCCCAGAAGGTCGGCGACACCTGTGGACGCCGCAGGTCCGGGTGGGTGAGCTGGCGTACCTCCGGACGGCCCAGGGACCGGGCTGCGGGCAGCAGCAGGCCGTTGTCCGGCCCCACCAGCAGGTGGCCGCCCGAGCGCACCACCACGGCCCGTCGTCCGGTGCCCACCCCGGGGTCCACCACCGCCAGGTGCACGGTCCCCGCGGGGAAGCTGGGGGCAACCGACCGCAGGACGTACGCTCCCTCCCGGACGTGGTGGCGCCGGACCGCGTGGCTGATGTCCACCACCTGGAGGCGCGCTCCCGGAGCCGGCGCCAGGAGCACCGCCCGCACCTCTGCGGCATACCGGCTGTCCGGCCCGAAGTCGGTCAGCAGACTCACCAGCCCGGAGCGCACCCGTTCACGCGGGGAACAGGAAGTACACCACGAAGGCGGCGGCGGCCCCCCACATCAGCGGCCGCACCTCCCTCGCCTTGCCGGACAACACCTTGAGCACCGTGTACGTGATGAACCCCGCCCCGATGCCGTTGGTGATGCTCCACGTGAAGGGCATCACCAGCATGGTGACGAAGGCCGGGATCGCCTCCTCGTAGTCGGTCCACGGGATGTCCCGGGCCACCGTCATCATGAAGAACCCCACGAGGATGAGGGCCGGCGCTGTGGCCTCCTTGGGGATCACCCCCGCCACCGGGTTCAGGAACATGGCCAGCAGGAACAGCACGCCCACCACCACCGACACCAACCCGGTGCGGCCTCCCTCCGCCACGCCTGCGGCGCTTTCGATGTACGTGGTGTTGCTGCTGCTGTTGGCGAAGCCACCCAGCGCAGCGCCCAGGGAGTCCACCAGCAGGACCTGGCGGATGCGGGGCAGCCGGCCCTGCTCGTCCAGAAAGCCGGCCTCCGCCCCGATGCCCACCACGGTCCCCATGGTGTCGAAGAAGTCCGCCAGCATGATGGAGAAGGTCACCAGCACCGCGGTGGCCACTCCCAGGGTGGCGAAGAACCCGAAGTCCACGCGCCCGAAGACGCGGTCCGGCCCCCACAGACCCGCGGGCGCCGCCACCCACCGCTCCGGCAGGACCGCGGACGGGCCGAAGGCCTTTCCGCCGCCCCACAGGGCGTTGGCCACGATGGCGATGCCGGTGGTGAGCAGGATCCCGTACAGGAGGGCGCCCCGCACCCGCCGGGCCAGCAAGTAGCCGGTGATCAGGAACCCCAGGACGAACACCGCCACGGGCAGGGTGTGGAGCTGGCCCAGGGTGAGGGCGGTGGCCTCTCCCCGGGACACGAAGCCGCCGTTGACGAAGCCGATGATGGCGATGAACAGACCGATGCCCACCCCGATGGCCCGCTTCAGGGACATGGGGATGGCCTCCATCACCGCCTCCCGGAAGCGGGTGAGGACCAGCACCAGGATCACCAGGCCCTCCAGAAGGATCACGGACATGGCCTGCGGCCAGGTGAGCTTCAGAGCCCCGACCAGCTGGAACGTCACCACCGCGTTCAGCCCCATCCCCGGCGCCAGCGCGAACGGGTAGTTGGACGCCAGCCCCATCAGGATGCTCAGCACGCCCGCGGTGAGGCACGTCACCGTGAGCGCCGCAGAAAACGGCATCTTCGCCCCGGTGGGGTCAGCCACCTGTCCCAGGATGCTGGGGTTCACGAAGATGATGTAGGCCATGACCATGAAGGTCGCCAGCCCCGCCCGGACCTCCGTGGCCACCGTGGTCCCCCGTTCGCTCAGTTGGAAGGTCCGTTCCCACCACCCCGGCTGCGCGGGGAGGGCGTGCGCCTGCGCCAACTCCACCACCTCCTGTTCGACTTTTACGGACGCGGGCAGGAAAACCCCGGACCCCGCACCATCCTAGCCGCGCAGTCCAGCCGGGGTCTACGGACCCTCTGCAGAACGTTCGGGTTTTACTCCTCCTCCAGGTTGAAGGCCCGGTGCAGGGCCCGGACCGCCCGGGGCACGGAGGCGGCGTCGATCACGCAGGAGATCTTGATCTCGGAGGTGCTGATCATCTGGATGTTGATCTGCTCCGCAGCCAGGGCGCCGAACATAGTGGCGGCCACGCCGGGGTTGCTCACCATCCCCGCCCCCACCACGGACACCTACGCCACCCCCTCCTCGCTCTCCACCCTGCTGGCCCCCAGCTCCCTCGCCACCCGCTCCGCGCCCTCCACCGCCGCCCGCGCGTCCCCGCGGCTGACGGTGAAGGAGATGTCCGCCCGGCCGCCCCGGCTGGCGGTCTGCACGATCATGTCCACGTTCACGTGGGCCTCCGCCAGCACCCCGAACAGCCGGTGCGCCACCCCCGGCACATCCGGCAGGTCCTGGACGGTGATCTTGCACACGTCCAGGTCGTGGGTTACCGCGTTCACGGACCGTACCGGCTCCATGGGCTCCTCCCCGATGAGGGTTCCCTCGCTGTCCTCAAACGTACTGCGTACGTGCAACCGGACCCGGTGCAGCTTCGCGTACTCCGCGGCCCGGGTCTGCACCACCACCGCGCCCGAGGACGCCATCTCCAGCATCTCGTCGTAGGTGAGGTAGGGCAGCTTCCGGGCCGTGGGCACCAGCCGCGGGTCTGCGGTGAACACTCCGGGCACGTCGGTGTAGATCTCGCACACGTCCGCCCCCAACGCCGCCGCCACGGCCACCGCGGTGGTGTCCGACCCGCCCCGGCCGAGGGTGGTGAGCTCCCCGGAGGCCGTGACCCCCTGGAAGCCCGCCACCACGGGGATGCGGCCACGGCTCAGCTCGTCCAGCAGCCGGCCCCGCTCCACGTCCAGGATGCGGGCCTTGGTGTGCACCGGCTCGGTGAGGATGCGGACCTGCCAGCCCGTCAGGGACGTGGCCCGCTCCCCTTCCTCCTGCAGGGCCATGGCCAGCAGCGCGATGGAGATCTGCTCGCCCACCGCCAGCAGCATGTCCAGCTCCCGCGGCGAGGGCCGCTCCGTGATCCGGTGGGCGCGCTGGATCAGTTCGTCCGTGGTGTCCCCCGGCGCGGAGACCACCACCACCACCTGGTGCCCCGCCCGCCGGGTCCGGGCCACCCGGCGCGCCACGTGGAACATGCGCTCCGGGGTCGCCACCGAGCTGCCGCCGAACTTCTGCACGATGAGGCTCATGGTCGCTCCGTCCTCCGGGTCGGCTTTACTCGATCACCCGCAGCAGCGGGCTGCAGCCCCGCACCACGGGCATGCGGTGCAGCCGGTGCAGGACCGCCCGCAGGGCCCGCTCGGTTGCGGGGTGGGTGCGCAGCAGCACGTCCGCCTCCTCCCCTCGGCTCTGCTGTACGATGGAGTGCAGGCTCACCTGCTCCTCTCCGAAGGCCGAGGCCACCTGGGCGAACACTCCCGGTCGGTCCACCACCCGCAGCACCAGGCACGCGGCCAGGACGCGGTCCGCGGAGCTGCGGACCACCTTCCGGTGGTAGCACGTGCAGCTGACCCGTCCGTGGGCCTTGTGGCGCCGGTTCCGGGCCACGGCCACCAGGTCCGAAAGCACCGCGGAGGCGGTGGGGTCCCCGCCCGCCCCCCGGCCGTACAGGAGCAGCTCGCCCGCGGCTTCCGCCCGCATCCACACCGCGTTGAACTCGCGCCGCACCGAGGCCAGGGGGTGCGAGCTGGGCAGCAGCGCGGGGTACACCGCCACCTCCACCTCCTCCCCCAGGTCCCGAGCGTGGGCCACCAGCTTCAGGGTGAACCCCAGGCTCTTCGTGTAGGCCACTTCCCGCTGGGTCACCTGGGCGATCCCCTCGCAGTGCACGTCACTGCGCACCACCCGGCTGTTGAAGGCCACGCTGGCCAGGATGGCCAGCTTGGCCGCGGCGTCGTGGCCCTCGATGTCCTCCGTGGGGTCGCTCTCCGCGAAGCCCAGACGCTGCGCCTCGCTCAACGCCTCCGCGAACGACAGCCCCTCCTCGTCCATCCGCGTGAGGATGTAGTTGGTGGTGCCGTTCAGGATGGCCGCGATCTCCCGCACCCGGTCGCCCGCCAGGGACTCCTTGAGGGTGCGGATCACGGGGATCCCGCCCGCCACGCTGGCCTCGAAGAACAGGTCGGCTCCCGAGGCCTCTGCCGCCTCCAGGAGCTCCCGGCCGCGGCTGGCCATGAGCTGCTTGTTGGCGGTGACCACGGACTTGCCCAGGCTTAGGGCCTCGTGCACATAGCTCCGGGCAGGTTCGATCCCGCCCATGAGCTCCACCACCACGTCCACCTCGGGATCCCGCACCACCCGCCACGCGTCGTCGGTGAGCAGGTCGCGGTCCACGGACACCTGCCGCGGCTTGTCCAGGTGGGCCACCGCGACCCTGCGGAGGACGAGGGGCATGCCCGCGCGGTGGGCCAGCTCGGTGGCGTTGTCCTGCAGCCGGCGCGCCACCGCGCTGCCCACGGTACCCAGTCCCAGAATCCCCACGCGCAGCATCTCGCTCGATTCTACCGGCTCGCGGACCGGATCTAACAGCCCTAGAGGAGCGAGGCGAGGGCCTCCACGGTGGGCTCCACGCGCACCGGCTGGGGCGCCCGCTCCGCGGCGCTCGGGTCCTTGAGGCCGTGGCCGGTGAGGACCGCTACCACAGTCCCCCGGATCCCGACGCCCTCCCGCGCCAGACGCAGCAGTCCCGCCACGGAGGCCGCGGAGGCGGGCTCCACGAACAGACCCTCTTCCCTGGCGAGGCGGGCCTGCGCGTGCAGGATCTCCTCGTCGCTGACGGCAAAAATCCTGCCCCCGGACTCCGAGGCGGCCCGCACCGCCCCTTCCCACGACGCCGGCTTCCCGATGCGGATGGCGCTCGCGACCGTCTGCGGGTGCTCCACGGGCCGGCCCACCACGATGGGGGCGGCTCCCTCTGCCTGCACGCCCCACATGCGGGGCCTCTGCCGGGGCGGCAGGGCCTCGGAGAACCCGCGCCAGTAGGCGGTGATGTTGCCCGCGTTGCCCACCGGGAGCACCACCGCCTCCGGCGGCCCTCCCAGCTGGTCGAGGATCTCAAACGCCGCGGTCTTCTGTCCTTCCAGCCGGTAGGGGTTCAGGGAGTTCACCAGGGCGATGTGCAGCCGTTCGCTGGCCTCGCGCACCAGCTGCAGGGCCTGGTCGAACGAGCACGGCACGCTGGCCACCACCGCCCCGTGCATGCGGGCCTGGGCCAGCTTGCCCATGGCCACGGACCCCTCCGGCAGGACCACCAGACACCGCAACCCCGCCCGGGCCGCGTACGCCGCGGCCGAGGCCGCGGTGTTCCCCGTGGACGCGCACACCACGGCCCGCGCGCCCACCTCCGCCGCCTTGGCCACCGCCACCACCATCCCCCGATCCTTGAAGGAGCCGGTGGGGTTGGCACCCTCCCACTTGAAGTACAGCTCCACCTCCGGCAGGTCCCGGGCGATGGACACCGAGGGCACCAGAGGGGTGTTGCCCTCCCGGAGGGAAAGCGGCGGGGTACGGTCGGTGACCGGGAGGCGGTCCGCGAACGCCTGCAGCACCCCGGGCCAGGGCCTCATCCGGGCAGCCCCGCCGCGGGGTACGAGCCCAGGCGGATCACCCACAGGCACTGCGCCCGCAGCGCCTCCAGCGCCCGCTGCACCCTCTCTTCTTCCTCGTGGCCCTCGAAGTCCACGTAGAACACGTACTCCCAGGGCCGGTTCCGGGCCGGCCGGGACTCCAGCTTCAAGAGGTTGATGTCCCGTCGGGCCAGGCACCCAAGGGCCCGGTACAGCGAACCCGGGACGTGGGCGACGGCCATCACGAGCATCGTCTTGGCGGGACCCGACGGACGGGGCTCGGGGTCCCGGCCAAGGACGATAAAG
>JBKBVM010000092.1:0-6935 GCA_046289555.1 bacterium | reverse complement strand
GGCCGACAATCGCTCGTCGGCGGTGACGATGCGGACCGGCATTCAACCCTCCGTTCGGTTCACGGCAAGTAGTTGACGGCGGGGCGTTGACCGGGCGCCGAAGGAGAGCCTGCCCGTCCTTGCGGAGCGAGCCGCCCCGCCGTGGCGGGAGCTGGTCCGGGTGTACCGGAGCTGGGAGGCGCAGGGCCGGATCCGCGGCGGCCGTTTTGTCTCGGGCTTTGCGGGCGAGCAGTTCGCGCTGCCGGAGGCGGTGGAGGGACTGCGGGCGGTCCGCAGGGCCACGGCCAAGGGGGCAGTGGTCGTGCTGTCCGCCGCGGATCCGTTGAACCTCGTGGGGATCCTGCTACCGGGGGAACGGCTGTCGCCCTTCTCCGGATTGGGGGTCGTGCTCCGCGACGGCACCGTGCAAGACGTCGGGCCGCTGGGCGCGCTGCTGCGCCGGCTGAGCTGGGTTGGCCCCGCGTGAACCAGTCCCCGAAAGGCGGACCGAGCACCGCGGGACCCTGCTACCGAGCCGAGCTGCGCAGGAAGTCGCCGATGCGGGCCGCCGCCTCCTCCAGGCGTTCTGGGGGTTGTACCAGGGCGATCCGCACGTAGCCCTTCCCGCCCGGGCCGAAGCCCTGGCCAGGGGACAGCGCCACCCCTGTTCTGCGGCACAGCGCCACCGCGAACGCCACGTCGTCCACTTCTCCGGGGACCCGCGCCCACAGGTACATGGTGGCTCTAGGCAGGGGAACCTCCCAGCCTGCCTCCTGCAGCGCCCGGACCAGCACGTCCCGACGCTCCCGGAACACCGCCACCTGCTCCCGCACCCACGCTTCCGGCTGCTGGAGGGCGGTGATCCCCATGCGGAGGATCCCCTGGTACTGGTTGAAGTCCAGGGCGGACTTCACCGTCTCCAGCGCCGCGATGGCCTCCGAGTTGCCCACGGCGAACGCCAGCCGGAAGCCGCCCATGTGGTAGGACTTGGACAGGGTGAAGAACTCCACGCACCGATCCCGGGCGCCCGGCAGCGCCAGCGGCGAGGGCGCCGGCCCGTCGAACACCATGTCCACGTAGGGGTTGTCGTGCACCAGGAACACGTCGTGGCGGCGGCAGAACTCCAGGGCGCGGGCGAAGAAGCCGAGGTCGGCCACCGCGGCGGTGGGGTTGTTCGGGTAGTTCAGGATCAGCACCCGCGCCCGTCGGGCCACCTCCTCGGGGATCGCGTCCAGGTCCGGGAGCAGGTCCTCGCGGAGGGGAACGGGGAACACCTCCAGCCCGGCCAGCGCCGCCATCCCCCAGTAGGGTGGGTAGGCCACCTCCGGGATCAGGACCAGGTCCCCGGGGTCGGTGAGGGCCAGCAGCAGGTGGCCGATCCCCTCCTGGCTGCCCACGAGACTCAGCATCTCCGTGTCGGGGTCAAACGTGACCCCGTACCGGTGCTCGTACCAGCCCGACGCCGCCTCCAGGAACGGCCGCGTGGCGGACCGCAACGTGTACTGGTGGGTGGCCCGGTCCAGTAGGGCTTCCGCCAGGGTCTGCAGGGCCGGGCCGGGAGGGGACAGGTCGCTGGAGCCCAGCGACAGGTCGATGATCCCGAGCCCGGAAGAGCGCGCCTCCTGCTTGGCCCGATCCATGAGGAGGAACACCGACTGCGGGATGGCGCGGGCGCGGCGCGAAGTCCAGGACATGAAAGACCTCCGTTCCGTGCGAAGGACGCTTTGGGTCTTAGTGTACCCGTCCGGGGCAACCCTGTCTGCTCCCGCCGCTTTCGGGCGGGTGGTCTAGAATGGGGGCGATGGAGCGCGCGGCGAACCTGGAGGAGAAACTGCGGGCCCTGCCTCACCGGCCCGGCGTGTACCTGCTGCGGGACCGGGCGGGCAGGGTGATCTACGTGGGGAAGGCCTCCAGCTTGCGCAACCGGGTGCGCAGCTACTTCCAGGACCCCGCCTCGGTGGACTCCCCGCGGGTGCGACACCTGATGACGAAGGTGTTCGACTTCGACGTGGTGGCCTGCGCCAACGAGGTGGAGGCCCTCATCCTGGAGACCAACCTGATCCAGCAACACCGGCCCAAGTACAACGTGCGGATGGCCGACGACAAGGCCTACCCGTACGTGAAGATCACCAACGAGCCCTACCCGAGGATCGTCATGACGCGGCGGGTGAGCCGGGACGGGGCCCACTACTTCGGTCCCTACCCGTACCACGAGCCCAAGCTGGTGGGCCGGACCATCCGGACCATCCGGAAGCTGTTCAAGCTCCGGAGCTGTGAGGTGGACGTGGAACACAAGCTCCCGCGGCCGTGCCTGGACTACGCCATCGGGCAGTGCACCGCGCCGTGCGTGGCGTGGGGCCCCTCCCGGGAGCAGTACGCGGAGCAGGTCCGCCAGGCCCTGCTGTTCCTGCAGGGCAAGCAGGAGGCGCTCGTGGACGAGCTGCGCCGGGAGATGGAGGAGGCGGCCAGCCGACTGGAGTTCGAGCGGGCCGCGGCCCTGCGGGACCAGATCCAGGCCCTCCAGGCCATCGCGGAGCGGCAGCGCACCGCCGCGGCGAGCCTGGACGACCGCGACGTGGTGGCCGTACACGTGGACGGCGACGACGCCTGCGCGCAGGTGTTCTTCGTCCGCGCGGGGCGGCTGTCCGGGCAGGAGCACTTTTTCCTCACGGGCGCCCAGGCGCACCCCCCCGCGGAGGTGCTGCGGACCTTCCTGGAGCAGTACTACGAGCACGCGCCCGCTGTCCCCCCGGAGGTGGTGATCCCGGAGCCGGTGGAAGGGCAGGAGGTCATCGCGCGGTGGCTGTCCGAGCGCCGGGGCTCTCCGGTGCGGGTGGTGGTAGCCAGCCGGGGGGATCGGCGCCGGCTGGTGGAGATGGCCCGGGACAACGCCCGGCTGCACCTCGAGCAGGAGCGGGTGCGCCTGGCGGGCCGGGAGGGCTCGGCGGTGCGGGCCCTGCAGCAGGTCCTGGGGCTGGAGGAGCCGCCCTTCCGCATCGAGGGGTACGACGTCAGCAACCTGCAGCACGGGGAGGCGGCGGCCTCCCTGGTCACCTTCGAGGGCGGCCGGCCCCGCCGGGACGCCTACCGCCGCTTCCGCATCAAGTTCACGCCAGGGCCCAACGACTACGCCATGCTGCAGGAGGCGCTGCGGCGCCGCTTCCAAAACGCCCGGGAGGAGCAGGAGAGACTGGACCGGGAGGAACCGGTGAGGCCCCGGTGGTCCGTGCTGCCCGACCTGATCCTCATCGACGGCGGCAAGGGCCAGCTGTCCGCGGCCCTGGAGGTGCTGTTCGAGTACAACGTGCGGGTGCCGGTGGTGGCCCTGGCAAAGCGGGAGGAGCTGGTGTACCAGCCCGGACGTGAAGAGCCCCTGCGCCTGCCGCGGGACTCCGCGGCGTTGCAGCTGCTGCAGCGGGTCCGGGACGAGGCCCACCGGTTCGCCCACGCGTACCACGAGCAGCTCCGAGGACGGCGGGTGGTCTACTCGGTGCTGGACGAAATACCGGGCATCGGCGAGAAGCGCAAGCGGGAGCTCATCCGGCACTTCGGGTCCGTCCGTCGCCTCCGGGAGGCCACCGAGGACGAGGTGGCCGCGGTGGTGGGCCGGGCAGCCGCACGCCGGGTGCTGGAGTACCTGCAGACCCACGAGCTAATCGACTACCGGCAGGAGGCGGTGCGCTGACCGCGCGGCCACCTTGCCCGTTCTGCCAGGTGGTGGCAAGTCTACCGCCCGGTCACGAACCCTGGCAGGCCTCGTCCTCATCGTGGGGGGGTCGCGGTGGTGAACGCGCGCCTCACAGCAGCAGGTAGCGCCGCCGCACCTCGTGGTTCGCCTGCAGCTCCTCCACGGTCCCCTCGAACCGGATCCGACCATCGTCGATGACGTAGCCCCGGTCCGCGAGCCGCAACGCGGCCCCCACGTTCTGTTCGGCCAGCAGCACGGTGAGACCGGTGGCCTTGAGCTGGCGGATGCGGTCCTCCAGGACCCGGACCAGCCGAGGCGCGAGCCCCTCCATGGGCTCGTCCAGCAGGAGGAGGTCCGGGTTGCCCACCAGCGCACGGGCGATGGCCAGCATCTTCTGCTCACCCCCGGAGAGGTGGCTGCCCCGGTGGTGCCGCTTCTCCCGCAGGACCGGGAACAGCTCGAAGACGCGGTCGAAGGTCCAGTAACCCTGGCCGCGGACGGCCACCTCCAGGTTTTCCCACACCGTCAGGTCGGGGAAGATGCGCCGGTCGTCGGGCACATACCCCACGCCCAATCGGGCCACCGCGTGGGGCGCCAGCCCCGCCACGTCCCGGTCCCGGTAGCGGACGGTGCCGCGCCGGGGCGGCACCAGCCCCACCAGGCTTTTCAGGGTGGTGCTCTTGCCCGCGCCGTTGCGGCCCAGTAGGAAGACCGCCTCGCCCTCCCGCACCTGCAAGGACACGTCGAACAGCACGTGGCTCAGGCCGTAGTAGGTGTGCAGCCCCTCCACCTGGAGCATGGGCTTGCCGGTCCTGGCCGCGGCCTCGGAGCGCACCGCCTGGGCCTCCGCCTCCTCCCCACCCAGGTACGCCCGCTGGACCTCTGGGTCGGCCCGCACCTGCTCCGGGGCCCCGGAAGCAATGGTGCGCCCCTGGTGCATGACCACCACCCGGTGCGCGGTGGAGAAGACCACCTCCATGTCGTGCTCGCAGAACAGGACGGAAAGGCCCTGTTCCCGGTTCAGGCGGGCGATGAGCTGCAGGGTGGAGGCGGTCTCCTCAGGGGACATCCCCGCGGTGGGCTCGTCCAGGACCAACAGCCGCGGCCGGCTGGCCAGGGCCAGGGCGATCTCCAGGGTGCGCTGGTCCCCGTGGGACAGGGTACCCGCCAGGCGGTGCGCCTGGCCGCGCAGGCCCGTCACCTCCAGGATTTCCCACGCCTGGTCCACCGCGAACCGGCTCGCGGGCCGGAACAGCTCGAAGCCCTTGCGGGCGTGAGCCAGGCACGCGGCGTGCACGTTGTCGAACACCGTCAACCGTGGGAACACGTTGGCGATCTGGAAGGTGCGGCCCACACCGGCGCGGCACCGGCGGTGGGCGGGCCAGCGGGTCACGTCTACCCCTCCGAACAGCACGCGGCCCCGGTCCGGCAGCAGGACCCCCGTGACGAGGTTAAACAGGGTGGTCTTGCCCGCTCCGTTAGGCCCGATGACCGCTACCACCTCGCCCGCCTGCACCGACAGGGAGGCGCCGCGGACGGCCGGGAAGCCGCTGAAGGAGCGGTGCAGGTCCTCCACGCGGAGCAGTTCAGCCACGGACGTCCCCCGCGGTGGCCGGCCGAGCAGAGGGGACGCGGCGCGCGTTCCACCGTTGCTGCAGGTGGCCCATGATCCCCTCCGGGAGGAAGAAGATGAGGAGGATCAGCAGCACGCCCAACACGAGGGTCCAGTACTCCGTGTAACGTCCCGCCAGGGTCCGTAGCCCCATCACCACGGCCGCGCCCACCAGGGGGCCGGAGAAGGTGAACCACCCTCCCAGCAGGCACATCACCAGGATCTCCAGGGACAGGACCCAGAACAGCATGCTGGGGAACACGGACCGCTCCAGGGCTACGTACAGCACGCCCGCTACGCCCGCGAAGAAGGCCGCCAGCACGATGGCGGCCAGCTGGTGGGCCCGCACGTCCACGCCCATTACCTCGGACCGCTGCGGGTTGTCGCGGATGGCCTGCAGGGTGAGCCCGAAGGGCGACCGGACCACCGCCCAGAGGGCGGCCAGGGAGGCGACCACCGCTCCGGCCACCAGAGCGTACGCGCCCGGCAGGGTCTGCAGGGCGGGGGGCAGGGGGATTCCGTGGATCCCGTTGTCCCCGCCCGTGACCGGGTACCACCGCAGGGCCACGATCCACACGAAGGAACCCAGCGACAGCTGCAGCATGCCGAAGTACAGGCGCGACAGCCTCACGCAGAAGAAGCCGATCACGAGCCCCGCCAGCCCTGCCGCGAGCGGGCCCACAAGGAAGGCGAGCCACGCAGGCCAGCCCAGCCGGGTGATCCCCACCGCGGCGGTGTACGCGCCGATGCCGTAGAACACCCCGTGGTGGAACTGGTACAGGCCCCCGTAGCCCAGGACCAGGTTCAGGCTGGTGGCCAGAAGCCCTGTGACCAGCACCAGGGCCAGCAGGTAGACGAAGAAGGGCGGCAGGACCGCGGGAGCCGCCGCCAGCGCGGCCAGCGCCAGCCCCAGGAGGACCCGGCCACTCACCACGCGGACCGCAGCAGGCCGGTGGGCCGCACCAGCAGCACCGCCGCGGTGACCGCGTACGGGAACGCCACGGCGAACTGCGGCCAGACCAGCAGGCCCACGGACTGGGTGATCCCGAACAGCAACGAGCCCGCGAGGGCGCCCCAGAGGTTGCCCAGGCCGCCCACGATCACGATGAGGAAGCTGTCGATGAGCAGGCTGTGGTCCATCCCGAGGGTGATGCTGGTGGTGGGCGCCACAAGAGCTCCCCCCAGGCCGGCCAGGAAGCAGCCGAGGGCGAAGGCCATCCCGAACACCCGGCTCACGTCCACGCCCAGGACCGCCACCATGTCCCGGTCCGTCGCGGCAGCTCTGGCGATCCTGCCTGCCCGGGTGCGGTGGGTAAAGAGCCACAGGCTCAGACCCACCAGCGGCCCGGCAACGAGCAGCACCAGGTTGAACTTGGGCAGGGCGACGCCCAGGAGGGTCACCGCACCCTGCAGCGACGGCGGCGGCACCAGGGACCGGTAGGTGGGCCCCCACAGCAGCTTCACCAGGTCGTTGAGGACCAGCATCACCCCGAAGGTGAACAGGATCAACATGAGGTGCTCGCGGTGGTACAGCCGCGACAGCAGGAGCCGCTCCAGGACCAGGCCCACGGCCGCGGTAACCAGGGGGGCGGCAGCCAGGGCCAGCCACAGAGCCGCGGGGTGGGAGCGTACCGCCTCCGCCACGGTCCACGCCTG
>JBKBVM010000091.1:0-7060 GCA_046289555.1 bacterium | reverse complement strand
GGGGTGAAGGGACTGCGGGTGATGGACGTGGCGGAGCTGCTGGCGCAGGCCCTGTAGGAGGCACCACGATGGTGCAATCCCTCTATCCGCCTGAGGACGCGAGGGGGATCTGGGTCTACCTCGAGCAGACGGACGGGCGCCCCGCAGGGGTCGGACTGGAACTCCTCGGCAAGAGCCGCGGTCTCGCGGATGTAACCGGTGCACCGCTCGTCGCGGTGCTGCTGGGGTACGGTGTCCAGCCGCTGGCGGAAGAAGCCATCCGCTGCGGCGCGGACGAGGTCCTACTGGTGGACCACCCGCAGCTGGAGTCCTACCGGTTCGACCTCTACACCGACGTGCTCTTCCACCTCACCCGCACAGGCAGGCCGGACATCCTGCTGCTGGGAGCCACCCCCAACGGCCGGGACCTGGCAGCCCGGCTGGCCGCCCGGCTGCGCACGGGCCTTGTGGCGGACTGCGTGGACCTCCGGGTCGAGCCCGGGACCGGAAGACTGCTGGGGATTACCGCGGGTTTCGGCGGCGGGATCCTCGCGACCATCCAGTGCCCCCGCCACCGCCCTCAGATGGCCACGGTACGGCCCGGGGTCTTCCCGCGGCCCGTGCCGCAGCCGCGATCGGGTACGGTCCGCCAGGTGGAGGCGCCTGTCGGCACCAGCTGCGTTGAGATCCTGGAGCGGCGCTTCGGGCAGGAGGCAGACCTTACCACCGCCAGGGTCCTGGTGATCGGCGGCGCCGGCACGCGGGGCGACTTCCGTCTGTTGCAGGAGCTGGCGGAGCTGCTGGGCGGCCAGCTGGGCGCCACCCGGGTGGCGGTGGACGCCGGCTGGGCCCCTCGGGAGTGGCAGATCGGGCAGACGGGGTCCGTCGCGAGGCCCAGGCTCGCCATCGTGTGCGGTGCGAGCGGAGCCATGCAGTTCACCGTGGGGATCGAGGCCGCCCACACCGTGGTGGCCGTGAACCTGGACCCGGACGCGCCCATTTTCGATCACGCGGACTACGGGATCCCCGACGACCTGTTCACGTTTCTGCCAGCCCTCGTTCACCAGCTGCGCCGCCTGAAGGAGGGGGGAAGGCCGTGGACGGAATCCGCGTCCTCGTCTGTGTGAAGGTGGTCCCGAAGCCGGAGGAAGTACGCATCAACCCGGAGACCAGAACCCTGGACCGGGCCCGGGCCCGCTCCGAGATCAACCCCGCGGATCTCCACGCCCTGGAGCTGGCCCTCCAGCTGAAAGACCGGTGGGCCGGGTGGGTGGGAGTGGTTTCCATGGGCCCTCCGTTCTTCGAACCCTACCTCCGCACGGCCCTCGCCATGGGAGCGGATGCGGCCTATTTGCTCAGCGACCGCAGCTTCGCGGGTGCCGACACCCTGGCCACCGCGTATACCCTGGCGCGCGGCATCACCCGCATCGGCGCCTACGACCTGGTCCTGTGCGGGGAGGAGTCCAGCGACGGGGCCACGGGCCAGGTCCCGCCGCAGCTGGCGGAGTGGCTGGGGGTCCCGCACGCCACGTACGCAACACAGGTGGACTGGATCCCGGAAGGCCGCCGCGTGCAGGTGCGACGGGAGCTGGGGGGAGGCTACGAAGTCCTGCTGATTCCGACCCCGGCGGTGGTGTCCGTACGGATCGGGGCCCACACGCCCCGGTTCCTGGACCCACTTCGGATGGCGTGGGCGGAGGACGCTCCCGTCACCGTCTGGACGGCCAAGGACCTGGACGCAGACCCGGAGCTCATCGGGGTCCCCGGCTCACCCACCGTGGTGGCAGGGGTGCAGGAGGCAGCCGGCCGGGAGCGCAGGCGGGAGATCCTCCTGGGTTCCCCGGAGGAGAAAGCGGCGGTGCTCGTGGACCGTCTGCGCGACGTGTTGCGGGAACTCCTGTAGCGGCTGCGGCGTGCCCGCCCCGAAAAACTCAGCCCACAGTATGACCCGGGCGGAGGGCAGGGGCTCAGAACCTACCGAACTCGCGCCACAGGCCCTCCTGTGTGACGGCCTGAACCACCAGGGGTCCTTCCCGAGGGCCTGACATGCCCGGAGAACCACTGGGCATGCCGGGAAGTGCGATCCCCAGCCAGTCCGGGGCCCGCCGCAGCAGCTCCTGCACCGCCTCCACCGGCACGTGCCCCTCCACGAAGTACCGGCCCGCCGCTACCGTGTGACAGCTCCAGAGCGGCTGAGGCACCCGGTACCGCCGCTTGACCCCCTCCATCTCCTCTGTCTTCACCACCTCGACGGTGTAGCCCGCCCTACGGAGGTAACTCACGTACGCACCGCAGCAGCCGCAGCGCGGGTTCTGGTACACGGTCAGCTGCACACCCGCCGGGGCCGTGGCCCGGCCTGCCTGCCACGTCCCCCACGCGACCGCGAGCCCCGCCACACCCGCGACGAGCGCCAGGGCCCAGACCCCACGCCCCCGCGCCTTCGTTTTCGGCCTCCTACCCACGCCGCACCTCCTCCCGGGCCGCCCAAAGCGGCCTGCAGGACGTGCAGTACTGGGTGAGGACCCGCTGCAGGTGGGCGCTGTCCTCCCCCAGCAGCTCCAGCACCCGACGCAACATAGGGGCGGGCGCCACGGGTGCCCCGCAGGCCGCGCACCGCCTCAGGGGTGTCCGAAAGAGCTGCTGGCTGCCTGCCCGCAGGGATTCCGGATCCACGCGCCGGCTCACGTGAATGGCCGCCCGCCCCTGCTCCGGACACCTGGACACGCACAGCCCGCAGGCGGTGCACCGCGCCGGGTCAAAACGCACCCACGCTTCCCCGTCTGTCTCTCCGTACCGCAGGGCTTCCGACGGGCACGCGGCCGCGCACATCCCGCAGCCGGTGCAGGTAGCCGGGTCGATCTCCACCACGCCCAGCGGGCAACCCGGGTGCTCCCACGCAGAACTGTCCCCGTGACCCAGGAAGCGCAACAGCACCGCCGCCACCGACTCGGGACGCAGCTGGAACGTGACCTCCCCGTTCGCGCGAGGAAGGGGCCGGGGCAGTTCCCTCCCCGGCGGTTGGTCTGCGGGCGGATGGCTGCGCACCAGCTCCGCCGGCATCCCGGCTCGCCCGAGCAACGCCTGGCAGAATTCCACCTTCTGGAGGACTGCGGGCCCGCAGCCCGTACCGCTTCCCCTCCCGCACGGCAGAATCCCAACAGCCGCCGCACCCAGCAGCAGGGGCGCCAGCAGCCAGTGCGCGGGGGCCATGGCCGCGCACGGAAGCTCCACGGGCATCCAGCCGGCCTCCAGGAAAGGCGGTGGGGACGCGCCGGCGCACACGAACAGGATGCCCCTCGGCTGGATGGGGCTGACCTCCGGGTCCAGCAGCACCCGCACCCGGGCTTCCACTTCCTCCGGGTTGTACCCCGGGAAGTGGAAGGCCTCCCGGGGACAGGCGCTCACGCACCGCCCGCAACCCTCGCAGCAGTCCTTGTCCAGCTCGATCCGTCCGTCCGCTACCGAGAGCGCCCCGAACGGACAGGCCTCCACGCATAGGGAGCAGCCGGCGGACGCGGCGCAACGATTCCCGTCCACCGAGGGCACCACGCGGTAGGCCGGCACAGGGAACCGCAGGAAGGACCGGCGGCTTCCGCGGGCGGGGAAGTACGGTTTCGCGTTGGCGACCGTACTGCCCTCGGACGCCCGGGCCGCGGCCAGCGCCGCCGCGAGCATCACCTTCGCCTTTTCCGTGGCGGCCTCCGGCGGCAGCCCCGCGCACCAGCGCCCTAGCCGTACCGCACTCGCGGTCAGCGGATCGATCCCCGTTTGCCGCAGCTGGGACTGCAGCTCGCGCTCATCGTACCCGTCCCCGCAGAGCCCCAGAACCGCCCGCTCGGCACCCTCCCGCGCCAGGACGGAGTCGAGCCCCCCGCTGCCCTCGCACAGGCCAGCTAGGACCCGCACGACCGCCTGCGGATCCGTCCTCTCGAACCACGCCTCCAGCGCCGTCAGGTTCACGCGGCTTACCCGCGCCACCTCTGCGCAGATCAGCACCGCAGCCCGCCGCGCGGTCACCGACGCGCCTCCTGAATCCGGCTGAGAAGGCCCACTAGGTCCAAGTCCTGCAGCACGAACGCCTCGCAGGCCAAAGCGCCGGCCCGGTAGACCGCCGCGGCTTCCTGGTCCTGCAGGGACCGAGCGAACTCCGGAACCCACCGGACCAGGTGCCGGTTCAGGAAGTTCCGCTCCCGTCCGAGGAGCTCCCGGGCTTCTGCGGTCCCGCGTTCCCAGGCCTCGGCCTCCCGTCCGCACAGAAAGGCCATGTACTCCAGCTCTACCGCCAGGTGGTCCGCAGGCTCGTGCGGGTCCTCGGAGAGGGCGAGCCCCGCCGACGCGTACTCCCGCTCCAGCTCCGCACACAGCCAGCCCGCGGACACACCCTGCCCGCAGCGATAGGCCGACTCGTAGGGGGCACAGCGACAGCCGTCGAAGCCCGGGGTGAACAGACGTACGTATTCGTCCTGGAGGGCCGTGCTAGCCGGGAGGTCGGCGAGGGCGCGTAGCACGCGCTCCCACGGCAGGAAGAAGGGGAAGGCTGCCAGGACCCGCTCCGGCTGGAGGACACGCGGGACCTCCGCCAGGGCGCGGCACCGAGCCTCCGTGGGGTACAGGAACAGCGCGGCCAGAATCCGGTAGATGGCCTGTCGCAGCTGCGCCAGGGCTTTCATCCCGTTCCCCGATGCGGCCGCCCGCCGGACTCCGGCAGCAACTCGTAGACCACCGCGGCCAGGAACACCAGCACCACCCCGAGGATGAACACGGCCGGCGCGAAGGGTACCCGCGGGTTGCTGTACACGGGGCTGGTGGGCACCCCCAGGGGCGCCGCTAAGAAGAAGTAGCTCACCGCCTGCAGGGCAAAACCCGCCACCACCAGAAGCAGCGTCCACGCAGCCCGCATCACCGTTCCTCCGTTACCTCCATAATGGGGAACACCTTCACGAACAGGGTGTACAGCAGCGTGCCGAGCGCGAACAGGCCGGCCACGACGCTGTACTCCACCCAGGTGGGCGTGTATGACCCGGTTCCGTACGGCAGGAGCGTGCCATGCGTCTGCGAGGGGACCACGATGAGCAGCCGCTTGCCCACCGCGGCGACGTTCACCAGCAAGCCTCCCGCCACGCCCGCGGCCACCACGCTCCGGGCGAACAGGGGGAACCAGGACAGGACAAACACCACCGCCATCCCGGCCAGCACCCACCCCACCCACTCGGGTTCGGGCCCGCCTGCTCCGGCCACGGGGACCAGGCGGGGGGCGTGGCGGTGGATCATCAGCAGCAGTCCCGCCCCCGCCGCCGCCAGCCCGGCTGCGCGCGTGAAGGCCGGCTGGAACGAGGGTACGCGCACGGGCACCACGGAGGGTACGTGGGGCAGGAGCAGCGACACCAGGCCCAGCACCAGCGCTGCCATGCTGACCCAGAATAGCCAGGCGTACGGTCCGGTGAGCAGCGCCAGCGTCAGCCGCACCTCCGCCTCGTGACCTGTGTACGTGGTGGTCAGCAGCTCCGCCACCGTGAAGTAGAGATAAACCACCACCAGGAGCGCCAGCAGACCTCCCAACCACCGGAAGATCCCCTCGTGCAGCCGTTCCCGCTCGCCCAGCACGTGGCGCAGCACCGCGGCGATCACCAGCAGCAGCCCGATCCCCGACACCCCCGCCATCACCACGAAGGCAGGGGCCTGGAGCGTGCTGAACCAGCCGGGCCGGCCCGACTGGATCCCGAACACGAACCCCAGGGTGGAGTGGGCGGTCACCAGCAACGGGACGATGGCGATGGCGAGCCAGAAGGCCGTGCGGTGGTGCCGTTCGCGCTCCGCCGGGGTATCCCGGTAGCCTGCAGCCCACAGCCGGTAGAAGCCCTGCAGGGGACCGGGAATCCGCGCCAGCAAGGCCGCATCTCTCCGCCCATCCAGGTAGAAGTACACCAGGCTCGCAAACAGGTAGCCGGAGACCACCAGGGTGAACGTGCCGAAGAAGGGGGACTGAGGGCGGGCGTACCGCAACAGGTTCACCATGCCCCGCACGGGCTGGCCGAGATCCGGCAGGACGCTGAACGCCGCCAGGATCAGTGCCACGATGGTCAGCAGCTCGGCCATGCGGGACACCGGCTTGAGCTCCTCCAGGTGCAGCAACCGGATCAGGGCCGCCATGGTGATGCCGGCAAAGCTCACCCCCACGAAGTAGATGTCAAACGCGATGTACAGGCCCCAGGCGGCACCGCCCATGGTCCCGATGTCCCGCAGCCCGGTCACCACCAGTCCCTCCACGAACTGGCGGGAGTAGGCGTAGATTCCCCAGCCCACAATCGCCAGAAGGACCAGCACGAACAGCCAGAAGCCCGCCGAGAACCGACCCACTCCGTAGGGCAGTCGCTGGACCTGTACGCTCATGGCCTACACCCTCGATTTGACTTCCTCGATCTGCCGGCTCCCGGGGTGCGGCGAGTGGGCGCCCGCGTAGTACACCCGGGGCTCCGTCCCCAGCTCCTCCAGCAGGCGCCAGGAGTGCTTCCGGCCCAGCACCTGGGAGACGCTGCTCTGCGGGTCCTCCAGGTCCCCGAAGTGCAGGGCGAACGCAGGGCAGTTTGCGACGCACGCGGGCTGTAGCCCCTGTTCCACCCGGTGCACGCAGAACGTGCACTTCTCCACCACACCCTTGAGCCGCCCCCCACCCGCCACCCGGCGCTTCTCCTCCCCGTACGGCCGATCCAGGTCGGGATTCCGGTAGGGCGGGGCCTGACCGTTCGTCACCTGCCGCACGTCGCGGTCACCCCAGTCCAGGTAGTAGTTCCGGCGGGGCTCCTTCCAGTTGAAGTGGTTCACCCCGTACGGGCAGGCGACCTCGCAGTACCGGCAGCCGATGCACCGGTCCCAGTCCGTGGCCACCAACCCGTCCTCCCGTTTGTACCGGGCGCCCACCGGGCACACCTTGGCGCAGGGCGGGTTGTCGCAGTGCATGCAGGGCCGCGGCATGAACCAGATGTGCGTGTTAGGATACTCCCCTTCCTCGAACCGGAACACGTACATCCAGAAGGCAGCCGTGGGGGTGTTGTTCTCTACCTTACAGGCCTCCATGCAGGCA
>JBKBVM010000090.1:0-7065 GCA_046289555.1 bacterium | reverse complement strand
TCGTCCCCGAACTCCCGCCGCAGATCGTCGAGCGTGAGGGGGGTGTCCTCGACCACGTCGTGGAGGAGCGAGGCGGCGATCGTGACCGCGTCGAGGTGGAGGTCGGCCAGGACGTGGGCGACGGCGAGGGGGTGCTCGATGAAGGGCTCCCCCGAGAGCCGGCGCTGGCCCCGGTGGGCGGCCTCCGCCACCTCGTAGGCCCGCTGGATCAGCCGGAGGTCGGCCTTGGGGTGGTAGCCCTTGACCTTGCGGAGCAGGCCCTCGATCCCGTCGGCCTCCCGCGGGGGCTCGCCGGGGCGCAGGCGGGCGAGGAGGCCCCCCCTCCGCTCCACCCGTACCGGCTCCGGGACCTCCACGCGCGCCTCCTCGGAGGAAGTGTAGCCGGGGGACGCGGTCCAGGGGCCGCGCCGGGGGGAGCCTCCCCCGGTGCGGACGGGATCAGTAGGTGATCAGCGTGAACAGCTCGTAGTCGCGGAGCCGCTCCCGTCCCTTGAGGAACGTGAGCTCGATCAGGCAGGCGATCCCCACGACCTTCCCGCCCACCCGCTCGACGAGCGAGGCCGTGGCCCTGGCCGTGCCGCCGGTGGCGAGCACGTCGTCCACCACGAGCACCCGCTCGCCGGGCCGGATCGCGTCCTTGTGGATCTCGAGCGCGGCGGTCCCGTACTCGAGCTCGTACTCCTCGGTGATGGTCTCCCAGGGGAGCTTGTCCTTCTTCCGCACCGGGACGAACCCCGCCCCGAAGTGGTAGGCGACGGGCGAGGCCAGGATGAACCCCCGGGCCTCTATCCCCACCACCTTGTCCACGTTCCCCCGGCCGAAGTGCACGACGATCAGGTCGATCACGGTGGAGAACGCGATCTCGTCGGCGAGGAGCGGGGTGATGTCCTTGAACATCACACCGGGCTGGGGGAAGTCCGGCACGTCCCGCACCAGCGCCTTCAGGTCCTCGATGTTCATCCCCGACCTCCGCTTCCGCTTGGCGGGGGCCCGCCGCCGGGGCTCCCGCGGCCCGACGCCCGTCGTCCCGGGTGGTGCTGGGGACCGCCTCCGCCGTGTTGCTGGTCGTGTTCTGGGCTCTGGGCCGGCGCCTGGGCTACGGTCTTTCAGAGTACCTGCAGCTGCTGGTGGACGGGACCGTTACGGGCTCGGTGTACGCCCTCGTGGCGGTGGGGTTCGTGGTGGTGTACCGCGTCACGGGGGTCATCAACTTCGCGCAGGGCGCGTTCGTCATGCTGGGCCCCATGCTGGCCATCACCTTTTTCCGCGCCCTGGGCGGGAGCGGAGGGCTAGCTCTGGCGGCCGCGGCCGCGGCTGCGGTCCTCGCCACGGCGCTGGTGGCCACCGCAGTCCACCGGCTCACCCTCCACCCCGCCCGCAGCGCGTCCCCCCTGACGCGGATCATCATCACGGTGGGCGTGTACATCGCCCTCCAGGGTCTGGCCCTGCGGGTGTGGGGACCCAGGCCGTACGTGATGCCCGCCTTCAGCACCCTGCACATGGCCGACCGGTTCCTAGAAGTGGGCGGGGTGACCCTGCAGGCCCAGAGCCTGTGGGTGTGGGGCGTGGGCCTGCTCGCGGTGGTCGGCCTCGTTGTGTTTTTCGAGCACACCGTGGTGGGCAAGGCCATGCGCGCGTGCGCGGTGAACCGGACCGCGGCACGTCTCATGGGCATCCGGGTGGACCGCATGGCCACCCTGGCGTTTGCCCTGGCGGGCGTCCTGGGCGCGGTGGGCGGGATCGTCCTGGCACCCAGCACGCGGCCTACCTACGACATGGGGCTGGACCTGGGCCTGAAGGGCTTCGTAGCGGCCATCGCGGGCGGGCTGGTGAGCCTGCCCGGAGCGGTGGCCGGCGGGCTCGCGCTGGGCGTGCTGGAGAGCCTGTGGGCCGGGGTGACGGTAGCGGGATTCAAGGACCTGTTCGCGTTCGTCATGTTGATCCTGCTGTTGCTGGCGCGTCCGCAGGGCTGGCTGGAGGGCGGCCACGAGTGATGGCGCGGGCGTGGGGCAGGACGTGGTTCCTGGCGGCCGCGGCGGTGGCCGCGGTGGGTCTGGCGGAGCTGGCCTGGCCCGGTACGGTAGCCCGCCTCACCCGAGGCCTGGTGAGCACCGACCTGCTGATCCGGGCCGGGCTGTTCACCGTGGTGCTGGTGGGTCTGAACCTCCTCATGGGCTACGCGGGGCAGGCTTCCCTCGGCCAAGCGGCCTTCTACGGGCTGGGCGCGTTCGCCTCCGCCATCTTCACCGTCCGCGCCCAGGTCCTGGGGATCCCGCCGTCGGTGGCGGGGGCGTGGTGGTGGCCGTGGCTGGTGATGCTGCTGGCCGCGGTGGCCGTGGGAGCCTTCGCCCTGGCGGTGGGGTGGGCGATCCTCCGGCTGCGGGGGCACTACCTGGCCATGGCCACCCTGGGGCTGGGAATCATCGTCTACATCGTGCTGCGGGAAAACCTGGGCATGCCGCACCTGAACCTGACGGGTGGGTTCGACGGGATCGTGGGCGTCCCGCGCCTTCGGGTGGCCGGGGCGGAGCTGTGGCCCGTGCAGGTGTACTACTTCGTGGTGTGGGCGGCGGCCCTGGCCGCCATGGCCTTGGGATTGAACGTGGTGCACTCACCCACGGGACGCGCCCTGCGCGCCCTGCACGGCAGCGAGCTGGCGGCGGAGAGCGTGGGGGTCGACGTGGGGCGCCTGAAGGCCCAGATTTTCGCCCTGAGCGCCGCCCTGGCGTCGGTGGCCGGCAGCCTGTACGCCCACTTCCAGGCCGCCGTGGTCCCCGACACCTTCGGGTTCGTCCCCTCCCTGGAGCTCGTGGTGATGTCCGCAGTAGGCGGCATGAGCAGCATCTGGGGCGCGCCCCTGGGAGCCCTGGCGGTGCTGTTGCTGGAGCAGCTGCTGCGCACCCACGTCCTGGGGCTGGTGCCCGCGGTGTCGGGGGAGCTGGAACCTGTGGTGTTCGGGCTGATGCTGGTGGTGATCATGATGTTCTGGCCTGCAGGGCTGGTGAGTTCCCGCCGGGTCCAGGGGGCAGCGTGGGCGAGCCGATGAGCCGGGACAGCCTCCTGCGCGTGGAGCGGGTGACCAAGGCTTTCGACGGCTTGGTGGCGCTGTCGGAAGTGTCCCTCGAGGTGCGGCCCGGCCAGATCAAGGGGCTCATCGGGCCCAACGGCGCGGGCAAGACGACCCTGTTCAACCTCATCGCGTGCTGCCTCGCGCCCACCGCGGGCGACATCGTGTTCTGCGGCCGGTCCCTGGTAGGGCTACCGCCCCACCGCGCGGCGGAGCTGGGCATCGCGCGGACGTTCCAGAACGTGCAGGTCTTCCCCGGCATGACGGTCCTGGAGCACGTGCTGGTGGGCCTGCACCGCCGGGCTCAGGCAGGGCTGGTGGCCTGCGCGCTCCAGACCGTGCGGCTGCGGCGGACGGAGCGGCGGCTGCGGGAAGAGGCGGAGGCGCTGCTGGATCGGCTGGACCTACTCCCCTGGGCGGAGGTGCCCGTGGAGACGCTGCCCTTCGGCCTGCTGCGGCGTGTGGAGCTCGCGCGGGCGCTGGCGGTGCGGCCGAAGCTGCTGCTCCTGGACGAGCCCGGCTCGGGGCTCAACCCTACCGAGAAGCAGGCCATGAGCCAGCTGGTGCGCGGCCTTCGGGATGAGGGCATCACGGTGTTCCTGGTGGAGCACGACATGACCATGGTCATGGGGCTCGCGGACGAAGTGGCCGTGCTGGACCACGGGGCGCTGCTGTGCGAGGGCCCTCCCCAGCAGGTCCAGCGCGACCCGCGGGTGGTGGCCGCCTACCTTGGAGAGGGTGACGATGCTTGAGCTGGCGGGGGTGAGCGCAGGCTACGGCCGGCTGGTGGCGCTCCGGGACGTGTCCCTCGAGGTGCCCGCCGGTAAGGTGGCCACCGTGATCGGGGCCAACGGCGCGGGCAAGACCACCTTGCTGCGGGTGATCTCGGGCCTCATCCCCCCGCGGTCGGGTCGGCTCCGCCTGAACGGCCAGGACATCACGGCCTGGCCTCCGGAGCGGGTGGTGGCCGCCGGGGTCGCGCACGTGCCGGAGCGCAGGCAGCTGTTCGGCTCCATGCGCGTGGAGGACAACCTGCTCTTGGGCGCCTACCTGCGGTTGCGCCGGGAGCGGCGGGGGGCGGTCGAGGAAGACCTTGAGCGGGTCTACGAACTGTTCCCTCGACTGCGGGAGCGTCGGCGGCAGGTAGCGGCCACCCTTTCAGGTGGCGAGCAGCAAATGCTGGCCATCGGCCGGGCTCTCATGGCTCGGCCGCAGGTGCTGCTGCTGGACGAGCCGTCCCTGGGACTGGCCCCCCTGCTGGTCCGCGAGCTGTTCCGCGTGATCCGCCGACTGCGGGAGGAAGGCTACACGGTGCTGCTGGTGGAGCAGAACGCCCACCAAGCCCTCCGGGTGGCGGACGTGGCGTACGTGATGGAAACCGGCACCATCACCCTGCGGGGCTCCGGCCCGGAGCTGCTCGCAAAGCCTGAAGTCCAGGCCGCGTACCTGGGGGGCGGGTAGGAGGTCACAGGCCCGGCCCCGCCCGTTCCGCCCACCAGTCGCGGGGGACCAGCACCTGCACGTGCACGCCTTCCGCCACCTTCCCCCGCTCGTTGAAAGCCTCCACCCGGCAGCGCACCCGCCGTTCCTCCACCGCCTCCAGGGTGGCGCACACCCGGACCCGCCTCCCCACCGGGGTGGGTGCCAGGTGCACCACCTCCACCGAGTACCCCACCGCGTCCTCGTGGGGCTCCAGGTACGGGAGGACGAGCCGACGGCTGGCTTCCTCCATGTGCTTCACCACCGCCCAGGTGGCGTACACGGGGTGCACCAGGCCGAGGGTGTCGAAGTGGGCCACCATGGAGTCGTCCACCACCACCTCCAGGTAGGCGGTGGCCCCTGGTGCAAGCCCCGGCCTCACGTCCCCACCTCCGGTAGAAGGTCCAGGAACCGATGGCCGTCCCGCTCCAGCTGCTCGCCCACCCGGAAACCCACCGGCCACGCGAACGCAGGTCCGTCGAACACGAACGTGTGATATTCCCCGAACTCCCCGCACGGGTCCGCGCCCGCCTCCTGTACGGCGTGGAGGAAGTCGGAGTCCACCTCCGCGCCCAGCCACTCCGTCCTCCCGGAGCTCAGGTACACGGAGGTCACCACCGCCCGGTAGCCGAGCTCCACGAACTCCCTCACGACTCCCTCAGGTGACCTCCCCCACAGAGGGTCTACGTGCTCGAACCCGGCACCGCGCACCCGGACCTCGTACCACTCCCGCACGTCCTGAAGGTGCACGTTGCCGAACGCCGCTCCACCGCAACCTCGCTCCCGGAGCTCCCCCAGGACCCGCAGGAACGCCGCCTCGAAGCCCTCCGCGCCTACCGGCCGCTGGAGCAGTTCCACCCCCAGACTCCGGGACTGAGCCCGTAGCAGCTCCGCGCGCACCCCGTGGAAGCGCACGCGGCCAGAAGACCCCTCGAACAGGTTCACCAGCCACTTTACCCGGACGCCCTCCCCCACAAGACGGTGCAGCGCCAGCGCGGAGTCCTTCCCTCCGGACCAGAACAGGGCGCAGAGACTTTGGTTCACAGCCACGCTTCCAGCCGCTGCCGCTCGAACGCGCGCTTTTCCTGCCAGGCGTCGTGAGTGGGCTCCGACACCTCCACCTGGGGACCCGGTCGTTCCAGGAACCGGCCGACGACCTTCGCGGCCTTCTGCCCGCCCACCTCGATGAAGCAGTACCCGTACCCGTCGAACGTGACGGGCTGACCCAGCCCCAGGTCGTGCAGGATCCACGAAGCCGCGACCCGGGCCTGCGCCTCTGCGAACACCCCCGCCTTCGGTAGCGGCATCCCGTTGGCCATGGGGATCTCCACCACATCCCCCACCGCGAAGACCCGTTCGTGTTGAGTCCGCAACGTCTGAGGGTCCGGCCGGATCCAGTCGCCCTGCACCAGGCCGCTTTCCACCACCACCTGCGGCGCCCGGTGCGGCGGGACGGCCAGCAGCAGGTCCCAGCTCAGGTCGCCCGACTCGAAGACCACCCGGCCTGGCTCGACCCGCACCGTCTTCCGGTTTGGCTCGAACCGGATCTCCCTCGCGGCCAGCTGGCCCTCCACCGCCGCGCACCCCGCCGGGCCCGCCGCAGGCAGGGAGCTGGGCTGGGGTGTGAAGGTCACTAGCTCGACCCGATCCCTCACCCCGCGTCGGCGGAACAGGTCGTCGAGCAGCATGGCGGCCTCGTACGGGGCCGGTGGGCACTTGTACGGCACCCCGAGGATCCCCACCGCCACCCGACCGCCCCGAAGCCCCTGGACCTCGGGGGCCCTCTGTGCCACCTCCTGGGCGTCGTACAGGTTGATGGCCGCCTCAGCGCCGGGCACGAAGTCCGGCCGGGGCTGCGCGCCCAGGGCGACCACCAGGTAGTCGTACCACAGCTCCGTGGTGTGCGTGCGGACCCGACGCGCAGCCGGGTCGATGGCCACCACCTCCTCCGCCAGCCAGCGCGCCCCGTGGCGGCTCACCCCCTGCAGGGACCGACTTCCGGACGCGAGATCCGCAGTACCCGCCAGCACCCAAAGTTTGCGCAAGCCCAGGAAGAAGGTCTGGCGCGGGTCCACCACCACCACCTCGTGCCCCGCCCGCGCCGCTGGGCTGAGGGCCTCCGCGGCCGCCAGCCCCCCGAACCCGCCCCCGAGGACCACGATCCGCGCCATGGCCGCCTCCCGTGTGCTGCCTAGGGTCCAGGATACCTGGTGCGCCTGCATTACGAAACCGCGGCACCCGGGCTAGCCGCGTTGTGGAAGGCAACGTTTACCGCACGCACTTTCCGGATTGTCAGGCGCGGGCAGACGTGCTAGCGTCATGGTGCCGGCGGAAGCGCGGCACCGAGGTGGGAGGAGGTGCTCCGGAAGGAGTGACCCGGCCTAACTCGGAGCGAGCGGTCCGCCGGCGTTTCGTTTCCCCCTTGTAGACCCCGGTGTTATCCTCGGAGGCGGCAGCCTTTAAGGGGTGATGCAGGCGATCGTACCGCGCCGTCGTTCCGTAGCCGTCCGGGTCGGGCC
>JBKBVM010000008.1:0-23626 GCA_046289555.1 bacterium | reverse complement strand
TGACCTCGTGCCGGGCGTTCAGCAGGAGCACGCAGAAGTGCTCCTGCTCCCGGTGAGCGAGACGCGGAGCCACAAGCGCTGCGGCATCCTGGGCGCTGCGCACCACCGGCCGGCTGACGGGGTCGGGGCCCTGCACCCGCCGGCCCAGCTCGAAGGCGGCCACCAGGGTGGCCGCCTTCGCCTCGCCCACACCCGGCAGGGCGCTGAGCTCCTGCACCCGGGCCCGGCTGAGGGCCCGCAGGCCGCCGAACCGCTGCAGGAGGTCGTCCGCCAGGTAGAGGGCCGACCGGGACCGGGTCCCCGCGCGCAAGAGGACCGCCAGCAGCTCGCGGTCCTGAAGGTCGTCCGGACCCGCGGCCACCAAGCGCTCCCGAGGCCGCGCCTCGGGCGGCAGCTCCCGGATGGTAGGGCCGGTGGAGTACATCCCATGGAGTGAACGCGCCGGCGGGCGAGTTTTACACCCACCGCCACAGCCACAGGGCGAAAACCACCCCCAGGAGCACCGCCAGGTTGAGCCGTACGGTGAAGCCCAGGGTGAGGGTCACCAAGCCCAGATCCAGGTGCAAGGCCGGATCCAGTCCTGGCTCCACGGAGCGGGCGAGGAAGGAGAGGGGTGAGAAGGCGGACACGGCCTCCGCCAGGACGTGGCCCACGACGCCGCCCGCCAGCACCACGAACACCAGCGGCACCCGAGAGCGACGGGTCCGCCGGGTCACCCGTGGCCCTCCCCGCTGGCCGGGAAGCTCGACGCCTTCACCCGCCGGGGCGCGCTACGTCTTGGCCGCCTCGTCCGAGTCCTCTTCCTTAACCGACTTCCGGAAGTCCCGGATCGCCTTCCCGAGGGAACTCCCGATGCCGGCCAGGCGGGACGGCCCGAAGATCAAAAGCGCGATGACGAGGATGATGACGAGCTCGGTGGTTCCGATCCCGAAGGGCATCCGCCACCTCCGGTGGCATTGTATCAACTCGGTGGCCGGCTGTCCGCCCGGCCTTCCCAGAGGGCGTACAGCAACGCCACCACCAGCAGCACCGCCGCAGCCAGCAGGGCCGGGCCCGAGCGCAGCGGCCGGCGGCCCTGCCCCTGCTGCTCTACGAGGTGCGCGAGCCTCAGGGCGACCCTGAGCCGGGTCGCCCGGAGCTCCGCATGGACGCGGTCAGCTCGCGGATCCACCGGGCGTCCTCCTGGAGCGCCTCCCGCACCCTAGGGAGCTTCGGCCTGCGGAGCCTCCGCCAACCCCACAGGGCCAACCCGGCACCCAGCGCCGCCACCGCGCACCAGCTCACCAGCCCTGCCAGCCAGGGCGCCAGCCACTGCGCCAGCACCAGTGCCAGCAGGGTCGGCAGGAACAGCAGGGCACCCGCGACGGCGGCAGCTCCCGCCAGCAGCCCCACGCCGCCCCGCACCAGGTCCCGGAAGGCCTCCCTGCCCTCCAGCTGCACGAGCTCCACGTGGGCTCGCACCAGCCGGGCCAGGTCCTCCGCCAGGGATTCCCAGCCGTCCCGGGTGGAGGGCTCCACTACAGCACCCCGTGGGCGGTCACGATGGCCCGGGCGATCTCCACCAGCTTCTTGTTCTCCTTCTGGCTCTGGACCTGCATGCGGCGGAAAGCCTCGGCCTCGCTGATCCCCAGCCGCTTCATGAGGATGCCCTTGGCCCGCTCGATGACCTTCCGCGCCTCCAGGGCCTCCCGCAGGTCCGCCACCTCCTTCTGCAGGACCCGGAACTCCTCGAACCGCGCCCGTGCCAGGAGGATGGTGGGCAGCAGGTCCTCCTCGCTCACGGGCTTGACCAGGTAGGCGAACACCCCGGCCTCCGTGGCCCGCTCCACCAGCTCCGGCTCGCTGTACGCGGTGAGCAGGATCACGGGGATGGGCTGACGGGCGGTGATCTCCCGCGCCGCGGCGATCCCGTCCAGCTCCGGCATCTTGATGTCGAGGATGGCTAGGTCGGGATGGTGCCGCTCCGCCAGCTCCACCGCCTCGCGGCCGTTGGTGGCCTCCGCCACCACGTCGAAGCCCAGGGCCCGCAGCTGGGTCCTCAGGGTCATGACCCGGATGGCCTCGTCGTCCGCGATGAGGATGCGCAGACGGTCCTTCACGCCGACACCTCCCCCACCGCCCGCCCCATTTCCTCGCCGGCCTCCGGCAGCCGGAAATGCACCTCCGCCACCGCCCCGCCCTCCGACCGCAGGGAGAAGGTGCCCCGCAGGTCACGGCTCACCAGGTCCCGGACGATGCGCAGGCCCAGGTGCCCGTGCCGCTCCACGGAGAAATCCGGCGGCAGGCCCACCCCGTCGTCCCGCACCCGCACCCACACCTCCTCGCCCCGCTGCCCGAGGCCCACCACCACATGCCCGCGCCCGTCCGGGAAGGCGTGCTCCAGCGCGTTGTGGATCAGCTCGCTCAGCACCAGGGCCAGGGCCGTGGCCTGTTTACTCGGCAGCCACACCTCCGGACCCTGGATCTCCACGCGCACCGCGCGGCCCGCCCGGGCCAAGTCCCGCCCGATGATCTCCCCGATCCGCTCCGCCAGCCGGCGCACCTCCACCGCCTCGATGCGGTCCGCGGACAGCATCTGGTGCACCGCGGCGATGCTCTTCACCCGGCCGATGCTGTCCAGCAAGCTCTTCCGGGCAGCTCCCCCCGCGTCCAGGGTCTCCAGGTACAGCAGGTCGGCCAGGGTCTGCAGGTTGTTCTTGATCCGGTGGTGCATCTCCCGCAGCAGGGTCCGCAGCTTCTCGTTGCTCTCCTCCAGGTCCCGCTGCTTCTCTCGGATCACCCGATCCCGGGCCTCCAGGTACGCCTGGCCGATGGCCAGCATCTGGAGGTCGATGGCCTCGTGGACCCGTTGTGTGGCCAGCATCACGTCGGGCGGGAACGCCACCCACAGCCGTCGGCTCAGCATCACCTGCACCTGGGCGGACAGGCTGCTGCGCAGCAGGCTCAAGGCCTGCAGGATCTCCTCCAGGCTGAACCCCAGCTCCAGCTGCTCCGAGGCCACCCGGTGCGCGTGCTCGAAGACCCGGTCGCGGGACTCCAGCCGCTCTACCTCGCCCCGGGCCCGCATCACTTGTACCAGCAAGTCCACCGTCTGCTTTCCCCACCGGTCAGACAGGTCCGGGTGCTCGGCGTACCGGGCCACGCGGCGGTGCAGGGAGGCCCGCCACCGCCTGACCACCACGTCCCGGTACGCCTCCAGGTGACGGGAGGTGGTGGCCACCGCGAAGGACACCATGGCCTCCCGCACCCTCGCCAGGAGGGTCCCCAGGCTGTCCAGCCAGTGCCGCAGTGCCTCCACCGAGAGGCAGTGTACCCGAGGCGCGCGGCCGCCACCAGGCGACCGCGTGCGTGGGTCATGCTTCCAAGGGGCTAGTGGCGGCGGGAAACTACGAACTCGGTGAGGGCCGCCAGGCTGTCGCGCTCCGGCCCCTGAGGAAGCGTTTCGAGGACGCGGAGTGCCCGTTGGGCATGCTGCCGGGCTACCTCCAGGGCGTAAGCCAGCGACCCCGACGTCTCCAGGGCCTCCCGGAGCGGGGCCAGCTCGCCAGCCCGGATCCACTTCTCCAGCCGCCGGCGGCCCTGCTCGTCCGCGTGGCGGAGGGCGTGGATCAAGGGCAGGGTGACCTTTCCTCCCCGCACGTCGCTGCCGATGGGCTTGCCCAGCACTTCCGGGTCACTGGTGAGGTCCAGGGTGTCGTCGGTGATCTGGAATGCCACGCCCCAGTGCAGCCCGAAGGTGCCCAGCCGCTCGGCCAGGTCCCCGTCCCCTCCTCCCACCAGGGCCCCCCCCGCGCACGCGGACGACACCAGCTGGGCGGTCTTGCCCTCCACGATGGCGAAGTACACCGACTCGTCCGTGTGGGGGGCGTTTCCGTACTTGACCTGCAGGAGCTCCGCCTGGCTCATGCGCACGGTGGCGAAGGCCACCCGGCTCGCCACGTCGTCCCGACCCACCCGGGACAGCAGGTGGAACGCCTTGCTGAACAGGTAGTCGCCCAGCAACACCGCCACGTGGTTGCCCCACCGGGCGTTGGGCGTGGCGTGGCCGCGCCGGCGGTCCGCCTCGTCGATCACGTCGTCGTGGATGAGGCTGGCCACGTGGATGAGCTCCACGGCGGCGGCCACCAGGTCGCGGTCCGGCCCTCCCCCTCCGGCCAGCCGGGCGCAAAGAAACGCCAGGGCAGGCCGCACCATCTTGCCCCGGGTCTGCAGCACGTGGGACACCAGCTCCATGAGAAACGGGTCGTGGGCCGCCAGCTACTGGCGCCTCAGGTACTGCAACCGCTCCAGGTCCTACCGGACCGGGGCGTAGGCGGAGGCCAGGGCGTCTGCCGCGGCCTGCGTCATGGCTGGCGGCCCAGCCGCCGGACGTACTCCACCAGGGCCCAGATCTGGTCGTCCGGGAGCTGGCCGAAGGCCGGCATCCCGCTGCGGCGGGGAGTGTTGCCCAGGCCGTTCTTGATCACCCAGTACGTGGCGCCGACCGGCATGCGCTCCTGAAACGCGCGGAAGTGGAAGTTGAGGGGCTTCGGGGCTAGGGCAGCGCCCGCGGGGCCGTCCCCGCGTCCGTCGGGCCCGTGGCACACCGCGCACAGGGTGTCGTACTGGGTCTTGGCCTGGGCCAGCATGGCGTCCGTTACCGGGCGCGGGGGCTGGGCGCCCCTGGCCTCCTCCGGGACCACCGCGAGGATCCCCATCACCTGCTCGGAGCCGTCCGGCGCGGCGGCGGCGCCCCCGGAAACTCCCTCCACGTTCCGCGCCACCGGCCTGACTTCGGGCTGAACCAATCCGCCTGCCACGAACAGGTACGCCAGGGCCCACAGGGGCAGCAGCACGTACAGCGCCAGCAGCCAGCGAGAAGGCCTCGCGGTGGTCCTTTCGTTCGCCATCTCGCCTCCTACCGCAGGGTCAGCAGGTACGCTACCAGGTCAGCTAGCTCCGCGTCCGGCAGGTACCGGTAAGAGGGCATCCCGCCCGTGCCCGACAGCAGCATCGACCGCAGCTCCTGTCTTGAGGTGCGCGCCCCTACGCGGGCCAGGTCTGGCCCCAGGCGCAGCCGGCCCGGCAGCACGGGGTCCTGCCCGGCGTACTGCCCCGCAGTTGAAGCCTCCCCCACGTCGCCCTGAGACCGCACCACGCCGAACCGGGCCTCCACTACCCGCACCTGCTGGGTGTGGCAGGCCACACACCCCTCCCTCACGTACACCCACCGCCCCCGCACCGCCTGGGCGGATAGCGGCGCCGCACGCGCGCTCCGGACCGCGGGATCTAGGGCGGGCAGGAGGACGGTTACGACAAACGCGCACACCACCGCGGCCACCACCAGCCGTCCTGTGGCTCCCACGGAGTCCCTCAACCCGCCACCTCCAGGGCCCACCGCTGTACCCTCAAGACCCCGCCACCGGCAGGAGCTCCTGCTCCGCGGCGGGAACCGGTTCGCCGGAGTCCGCGGTCAGGAACAGGTTCCACGCGAACACCGCCTGGCCGACCCACACCAGGACTGCCGCGGCCCAGGCCACGGCCAGCAGGGGCCGGCTGGCCTGTACCGCGTGCGCGAAGGGCACCGTGCCCGTGGCCCACGCCGCGCCCTGGCTCAGGCCCCCCAGCAGGAGGGCGGGCGCCGAAAACGCCCACGCCACCACCACCAGCCACAGATGCCGCCACGCCAGGGTCCGGCTCGCCAGCGACCGCCCCAGCACGTGTGGTGTCAGCAGGTAGGCGCAACCCGCGGCCACCGCTGCACAGCCACCCAGCACCAGGACCCGCACCCCCTCTCCCCACAGGGACAGGTGCACCACGCGGCTCGGGCCCACGAGGGAAGCCAGCGCGCCCAAGGACACGCCGGAGGTCAGCGCCAGCCAGCCCGCCAGCACGAACGCCACACCGGGGTGGTCGCCGAGGGACTGCCAGTGCCCTTCCAGCGACCGCGCGGCGCCGGCCAGCAGCGTCGCCACCGGCAACACCAGCAGGCCCTGCGCCACAGTACCCACGGTCTGCACCCAGAAGGGCACCGGGCCCCACACGAACTCCGCGGGCCCGGCCAGAGGCCCGAAACTCACCAGGCCGAACAGGGCGGCAAAGCCCAAACCCTCCGAAAGCCCGGGCCGGCCGGTCAGCGCCGACAGGACGTACAGGCAGACCCCGCCGGCCAGCGGGACCGCCCACAGCCAGACCAGGCCTGCCCGCAGGAACGCCTGGCTCAGCGCGTCCAGGATCCCATGGTAGGGGTTGTCGAAAGGCCAGAACAGGCCCTTCCCCAGTACGAGGACCACCGGCAGCCCGGTGAAGCCTGCGAACACCAGGGCCAGGGCGGGATCTCGCCGGGGCGATCGGGCGAGGGTGTTGCGAACCACCCACAGCAGCAGCAGCGCGCCCGCCAGCCGCAGCAGGTCCACCGGCCAGGGAGCCTCCCCGAGCGGTCGACCTCGCGTCCACCCCGTGGAGATCCACCACCCGCTCAGGACCTGCGCCGCGCTCCACAGCCACAGGCCCAGGTTGGCCAGGGGCTCGCTCCACAGCCCCTCCCGGTCGCCCTGCCCCACCACGCGGAGTGCGGCGCCCACCAGGAGGTGGGACAGGAAACCGAACAGCCACAGGTCCTGTCCGGTGGCCACCACCCGGCCGTGGGACAGCCACGGGACGTCCGCCAGCACCTGAGGCCAGGCCCGCTGCGCGGCGGCCAGCACCTCGTACGCCAGCGCCAGAATCCCCCACAGCGCGCCGGCGTACAGGAACCTCCGGACGGAGCTCCACCGCTCGTCGGTGAACATCCAGGCCAGCATACCGCGTCCCTTCCGCTACGCTTCCGCCACCAGACCGAAGGCCGCCACGAACAGCAACAGGGCGAAGAACAGCAGGTAGAACAGGGCGTACCACAGGTACGTCTTCCACCGTTTCGGGCCAAACCGCGTCACCGCTTCCCTCCGGATCCGCGCACCCGGTCCACGAACTCCGCCACCGCGCGCAGGAAGGCCTCCCGCTCGTGCAGGCCGAACGCGAAGAACGCCACCCGCTCAGGGTCCACCTTCTGCCGGCTCAGCCGCTTCCGCAGCTGCTCGATGCGATCCTCCATGATCCAGTTGCCCTCCCGGTTCAGGCAGTCCCCCATGGGACAACCGCACACGAAGGCGCCCGCGGCGCCGCTGCGCAGGGCCAGCTCTAACCACCCGGGCTTGACGAACCCTGAGCAGGGGACCCGGATCACCGTGACGTGCGGCATGTCGACTAGGGTATCTTCGGCGCTCAGGAGCCCCTCGCTGCGTACCGCCCAGTCGCACAGGAACCCCACCACCCGGGGGGCTTCCTCCTGAGCCCGTGGGGTCCGATCCGGTACCGTCGCCATGGCTCTCGCCTCAGGAACCCACCGGGGCCGCGGCCCGCGCGCCCCGCTGGATGCGCTGCTGCACGTCCTTGTCCAGCATCCTCGGCAACTCCAGGGCCTCGAAGGGGCAGGCGCCGATGCAGATCCCGCACTCCACGCACCGGGAGTCCACCACCACCGCCAGCAGCTTGCGGTTGGCCGCGGCCCGGCTCTTCCCGGGGTACGGGCTCGGCACCATGTAGATCGCGTTGTACGGGCAGTCGTAGTAGCAGAGCTCGCACCCCGTGCAGTTCTCCTCCACCACTACCGCCTGGCCCAACGCCCGGACGCCCCGCTGTTCCGGGGTCTCCCGCAGGGTGTAGGGGACCACCATGCCGGACGCCACCAGGGCCACCACCAGGGCCAGGGCCCAACCAGGCGCCATCCAGCGGGCCAGCACGTACGGCCACAGGAAGAACCAGTCCACCGCAAACCCCTCCGGGGAAGCGCCCGGCTGCGCCGGCCGCCCGCTGGTGGCCGGCAGGACGGAAGCGAGGATGAACAGAAGGCCCAGGCTGAACAGTACCCACACCGAGGGGGGCCAGATCTTGGGGTGGCGGAGGCGCACGTAGTGCCACCACAGGAGCACGTACAGGGTCATGGCGGGCCCCACGTGGAGGAAGAGGAACCGGGGCAGGGTAGTGTCACTCACCCCGGGGCCGCCCAAGAACACCCGGGCGAGCCAGTCCCCCACCAGGGGGACGGACCGCAAGCCCTGGACCGTGAGGCTCGCCAGCAACTGCGACCGTTCGTCCCACACCAGCAGGTAGCCGGTGAAGCCCGCGAAGCCCGAGACCACCAGCAGGAACATCCCCGAAAGCCACTGGCTGTCCCGGGCCTCCCGGTAGCGGTCCGTGAACCAGTTCCGGAACAGGTGCAGGAGGATGGCCACCAGGTACGCGTCCGCGGCGTAGCGGTGGATCCCCCGGAACACGACGCCGTAGGGCACATCGCGGGTGAGGAACTCCACGGAGGCGTAGGCGCCCTCCAGGCTCGGCTCGTAGTACAGGAAGATGAGGATCCCTGACACCACCAGGATGGTGAGGAACAGGTTGGCGAGGCCGCCTGTGTAGTACAGGGGGTTGAAGTCCTGCGGGAGGACGCGGTTGATCCACGTGTCCAACCGCAGGGTGGCACTCTGCAGGCTCAGCAACAACCGCCGGTACACCCTACTCCTCCGCCGTTAGGTGCGCCTTTCGGAACAGCACCACGATGGCTGCGTACAGTACCAGCAGCACGCCCACGGCTCCCGAGGCCACCAAGCGTCGGTCGAACCACTCCCCGTACACCATCAGACCCACGCAGACCAGGGCCAGCACCGCCAGGAACCCCGCCAGGGCCAGGTACCAGCCGCCGCGCTCTGGCTCCCTCACGGCCACCTCCCGCCTCGCTGGAAAGCCAGCCAGCGCTCGTACAACCCTACCCGCCGGCGAACCCGGCCTGCCCGTCGATCCGCGGCGTACAGAACGTAACCCGCCCACGCCGCCGAGGCCACCAGCACCGCCAGCCACCCCGCCGCCACGAGCCACCGCTCCGGCTGGGGTTGACCCCACGCCAGGCGCACCGCCTGCCAGGTCCCGTGGAGGCCTGCCACCGCCACGCCGAAAGCTACCGCGAACCGGACCGCCTCCACCGCCTCACCCCGCCGTCGCCCGGGCCGGCGCGGCCCGCGGCGCCGGGGCCGGCGCGGCGGCCTCTGCCAGCTTCCTGCGCCGGCGGTAGCGGAGCTCCAACCCCAGGCCCAGGCTCAGGGTGGCGGCGGTGACCAGCAGGACCACGTGAGGGTCCCGCCCGATCACCGCGATGTTGAACATGATGAGAGCGGTGAACACCAGGAAGTAGGTCAGAGCCATGACCCCCACCACGGTGAAGAAGGGGCGCTCGGAGGGCCTGCGGCCCTTGCTGCGGTCGAGGAAGGGCACCAGCATCCCGTACGCGATCAGCAGGCCCGGCCCCAGACCGGCCCACAGGGGCGGGGTGTACTTCACGTACTGGTAGAGGGCCAGGAAGTACCAGTCGGACAGGATGGGCAGCGGCGTCCGGTTCGGGTCCGCCCGGCGGCCCATCTCCGCGGGGAACACGTAGCTGGTGACTACCAGCATGAGGGCCAGGATGACCAGGGCGGTGGGCGACAACACGAACCGGCGTCGCCGCGTGAAGTAGAAGTAGACCTCCGCCGCCACCAGCAGAAGGGCCGAGATGCCGAAGTGGATGGCGTAGAACCGCGTGAGGGTCCCCTGTCCTTCCGCAGGCCCGCCGAGGAAGGCGAAGGCGATGGCGCTGCCGAACCGGGTCTGCCCGATGAGGGGCAGCTCGTCCAGATACACGGCCACCGTGAGGACCACCTTCGCCGCCCAGAAGGCCCGCTGGTTCCAGATCAGCAGGTACCCCGTGAGGCCGGAGATCATGGCCAGCACCAGGGAGCCGAACAGGATCATCCACGACAGCTCGTTGGGCCGCTTGTACTCGCCCAGGAAGTACATCCGGTAGATGCGCAGGGTGATGGCGAGGATCAGCATGTCCGCGCCGTACTTGTGAACCCCGCGGATCAGCCAGCCCAAGGGGACCTCGTGCTGGATGCGGAGGATGGAGTTGTAGGCGCCGTGGGCGGTGGGCTCGTACCAGATCATGAGGAGGATCCCGCTCACCACCACCGCGATCCACGAGAAGTACACGATCTGGCCGAGCAGGTAGAGGGGGTTGTCCTGACGGTCGACCTGGGTCTCGTCGAACAGGTCCAGCTTCTCCTTGCGCTCCCGGAACCACTCCCGCAACCGGTCCCACACGGCTCCGGCTCCTTACGCGATCCCGCCGGGCTCCGCGCCCGTCACCACGATGACCCCGTCGCGGATCTCGTAGCTGAAGTAGCGAGGGGGACGGGGCGCAGGCCCCGACAGCACCCGACCGGGTTGCTCGCGGTCTGCAGGGTCGTAGATGGACAGGTGGCAGGGACAGGCCATGAGGCCGTGGCGGCGCTCCTCAGGCGGCACGTACCCGCCGTAGCCCGCCGTGACCTCTCGCCAGTTCGGCACGTAGTTGAAGATGCAGCCCAGGTGCGGGCAGATGCGGGAGAAGATCACGATGTCCGTGGGCTCCTTCCCGGCCTTGTAGCCCGGAAAGCTCAACTTCCACGGCAGCTTGATGGCCACCCCAGGGACCGTGGCCGCTTTGGCCAGCTCCGGCGTGTACTGCGGGTACTTCTGGGTGAACACGAAGAACTTGCTGGACCAGGGCTCCCGCAGCTCCTCCAGGGTGGCGATCGGAAGCGGTTCCCCCTTCGGGAGGTCGCCCTCCGCGAGGTCCGGGGGCATCTTCCCCTGGGGGACCCCCAGCCCCGGCTCCAGGTTCGGCTTCAGGTAGCGCAGCACCGGCGCCAGGAACGCTCCCAGGCCACCCAGCACCGGCACCGCGCTCAGCACCTTGAGGAACGTCCGACGGTTCACTCCCCCGCCTCCGTTGCCGCACCCGCAGCTAGCGCAGGTCCTGCGGCGGCGTGTACACAAACGTCCACAGGTACTCTACCACGGTCCAGATCTGGTCCGCAGAGAGCTTGCCCGCGTAGGCGGGCATGAGCTCCAGCCCGCGCCGGTGCACTCCCTCCGCGATCTTCTGGTACAGCTCCGTGGGCTTGCGGTAGGCCATCCAGTCGCGGTCCGTGAAGATCCCCGGCCCCACGCCCCGCGCCCACGTCCACACCTGCTCGCGGATCCGGGCGGCCTCGGGGCCGTTCCCGTCGCCCGCCACCCCGTGGCAGCTGGCGCACAGTTGGTTGTAGATCCGCCTTCCCTGTGCGAGCCGGTCGCGGCTCGTGGTCCGGCTCCACTCCCAGAACAGGACGTCCCAGATCTGTTGGTCCGAAAGGCGCGGCTCCCCCCCGTCCACGGCACCGTACGCGGGATGCTGGAAGCCGGGCATGGCGGTGTGGGGACGGCCCCGGGCGATGGTCTCGAACATCGCAAAGGGCGCGTTCAGCCGCATCTGGTCCAGGTTGTCGAACCGCGCGGGCCGACTCGGCAGCGGCTCCGTCTTGGGGTGGATGCGGAACACGCTCAAAAAGTCCGTGTACGGGTTTTTCTCCGGGGCGGTCAGCTGCTCTGCCATGGGGCCGTCCCCACGGCCCTCCGGCCCGTGGCACACCGCGCAGCGGGCCTCGTAGATCTTCCGGCCGTCGTCGGCGCTGGGCTTGCGGGGCATGAAGTTCATGCGCACCACGAACCCCTCCAGGGGCTGGTAGGCCTCCCGGGCGGCGGTGCTCACCCGGACGTACGGCTGGCAGCCCGCGAGGCTGAGAACCGTGACCAGCAAGAGCAACCTGCCGGCCCCCCCCGCGCGGGGCCGCCGGCCGCACAGGGGCCCGGCTTCGCGTCGGCGCAACCTGCCTCCCAACCGAAATGAGCTGGCGTGTGTTTTTGACTTCCCGTGCCCGGACTCCTCTTCGGGCCCGCACACGCAAAGAGGGAGCCTGCGAGCCCCCTCCGTGAAGGTCCGGCCACGATTTTCCGTGCCCCGATCGTGGCCCGTCAAGCGCCCCCGGTCATCCGGTCAGTAGACGCCGGGCAGCCGCTGCCTCAGGGCCCGTTCCCCTCCGCGGGCGGCAACGGAGACCGGGGCGGAGTGTACTCCTCCGAGTGCTTGACCACCACGCTGCGGGCGTGCAGGGCTCCGTCCGGCCCCAGCCGGCCTTCCACCACCGCGCCCTGACCTTCCACCAGCAACCCCTCCACGCGCCCCGCAAACCGCACCACCAGCCGGGCCTGTCCGTCGGACAGCACGAAGCGCAGCTCGCCGCCCTCCCGGCGCAGGGAGCCGGGTACTACCTGTCCGCCGACCCGTACTGGCCTGCGGGGGTCGAGGCTTTTGGACTGCAGCTCCGTGGGCGTCACGTAGTACACCACCGCCTCCCGGAGCCCGCCGGCCACCACGTAGCCCAGGGAACCTACCAGCAGCAACACCGCGGCCGCCAGACGTACCCGCTTCACGTCTCCCCCTCTCCCAGCCTGACCCTGGACACCTGCCGCAAGCGGCGCCACAGCCGCCACGCGTAACCGCCCACCAGGAGGGCCGCGCAGCCGTACGCGGCCAGCACCCACACCCAGGGGCTCAACCTTCGACCTCCAGACTCGCCAGGCGTGCGCGTTCCGCCAGCAGCAGACTCAGCAGGGCCAGGTAGGCCGCAGCGTTCACCGCCAGCGGCAGGAGGAACTCCGGTGCCAGCTTCACACCCTGGAGGCTGATGGACGGGCCCTGGTGCAGGGTCCGGAACCACACCACCGAGTAGTGGACCACGGGCACGTCCAGGAAGGCCAGCACCGCCACTCCTGCAGACAGCCTCCGGCCCCGCTCGGGGTCCTCCGCCAGACCTCGGACCAGCAGGCAGCCCAGGTACAGGAGGAACAGCACCGCGGTGGTGACCAGCCGGGCGTCCCATGCCCACCACACGCCCCACACCGGCTTTCCCCAGAGCATCCCGGTGAGGAGGGTCAGCCCGGAGAACAGGGCGGCCAGCTCCGCGCCCGCGCGCCCGAGGAAGTCCCACCGCAGATCCCGCCGCCACAGGTACAGGGCACCGGCCCCACAGGCCACCGCGGCGGCTCCGTAGGCGCTTACCGCCGCAGGGACGTGCACGTACATGATCCGCACGTACTCCCCCTGGTAGCTGTCGGGGGGCGACGCCCAAAGGGCCAGGAACAGGCCCACGCTCAGCAACGCCGCAGTCGCTCCCACCGCAAACGGCCGCAAACCTACGCCTCCACCACCACCTCGAACAGGGCCGGGCCCACCAGCAGGAACAAGAGGTCGAACACCGCCAGGACTCCCCACCAGGGGCCCGCGGGCGCTCCAGAAGCCGCGGCCTCGGAGAGCCGCACCCCCGCCAGCAACACGGGCACCGTGGCGGGCAGGAACAAGAGGGGCATCAGGAGCGGCCCGGCTCGCACGTGGGCCACCAGCGCGGCTAGCAACGTGCCCACGGCGCCGAGCCCTGCAGCAGACAACAGGCCCGCCAGCAGCAGCACGCCCGCCCCGCGCGTCGGAGCGTTGAAGAGCAGGACCTGCGCGCACCACAGTCCCGCAGCCACGACCAGCAGCACCACGCACAGAGCCAGCCACCTTCCCCAGAACAGGTCCTCGCGGCTCCCGGGGTACAGCAGCAGCACCTCCTGGGTTCCCTCCTCCTCTTCCCGATCCGCACCGCGTCCTGCAGCCACCACGGCCGCCAGGAGAACCGACACCCACAGCGCGGGCGGTGCGGCTTCCCACCCGCCCCCGGACACCAGCCCCAGTACCAGCAGGACCGCGAGGCCGAAGCTGCCCGCGGGGAGGAGGGCGTCGCGGCCACGCCACTCCAGCAGCAGGTCCTTGCGGGCCACGGCCACCACCCGCCGCCACGCCCTCATCCCCGGTTCACCGCCCCAGCAAGCCCCGCGGGGCCGTAGCTCAGCAGCCTGCCGGAGTCCAGCTCTGCCACCGCGTCGCACAGGACCCGCGCGCGATCGTGGTCGTGGGTGGCCAGCACCACCGCGCCTCCCCGGTCTTTGATTCCCCCCACCAGCTCACCCACCAGCCGGGCCCCCTCCTCGTCCAGGCCGACGAAGGGCTCGTCCAAAAGCAGCACCTGGGGATCCTGCAGACGCACCCGCGCCAGGGCCAGTCGCCGGCGCATGCCGAGGCTGTAGGTGCCGGTCAGCCTGTGGGCCACCGGTTCCAGCCCGGCCCACGCCAGCAGCTCCGGAACTCGCTGCCGGGGCCGACCACACAGGTCCGCGGCCAGACATAAGTTCTCGAACCCGGTGAGGCCTGCGTACACGCCCGGTGACGTCCCCAGGTACGCGCACACCTCCCGCACCCGGTGGCCCTCCGAGACCACGTCGTAGCCCCACACCCACGCGCGGCCCTCCGTGGGACGCAGGGCCGTGGCCAGCACCCGCAGCAGGGTCGTCTTGCCGGACCCGTTGGGGCCCAACAGCAGCAGACACGTGCCCTCGCGGACCCGGAGCCCCACGCCCCGCAGGGCCACCACCGCGCCGAACCGCCGGCTTAGAGCCTCCGTCACCACGGGGTCTAGCGGCCGCACCGTACCCCCTCCCGCGCCCGTAACGGCGCGCAGACCTCCTCGGGGTCGAACAGGAAGAACGGGTAGCCTCGGTCCGCGGCGACTTCGTGTTCCTGTACCTCGCGTCGCAACGCCTCCAGCTCCGCCTCCACTTCAGCGATCCGGTCGTGCAGGTGGACCCGCAGGGCCTCGTTGATGGCCCGGATCCGCCGGGTGAGCTCGCGCCGAGCGGACCGGGGCAGGTCCGGGGCCTCCAGAGCCCGGATGCAGCGCCACTTCTCCTCCACCAGGGGGCGCGCCTGGGCGTGCTCCGGCAGGTGGCGGTCCGGGTTATGCTGCAGGTCCAGCCACAGGCGCTGCGCGGCCGCGTACGCCGCCTTCGGGTCTGCATGCCGCGCCAGCGGGAGGTGGAAGGTGGCGGTGAGGACCGCGAAGGGCGGCGGTGGGGTGACTCCGAAGAACTCCTGCAGGACCCGGTCCGTGACGCGGTCGTAGCGCGCGCCTCCCACGCCGTGCACGAACAGGTCGGCCACCAGCAGCCGCAGGAACAGGGTGAGGGTGAGGGCCCTGGGCCGCAGGCCCTCCGGTCCTAGGTCCGTGAGCTCGCCTAGGGGCTTGCCCTCGCAGAACACCACGGGGCGAGTCCCGGGGCGCACGAACACCGGCCGCCGCACCCCCTCCCGAACCAGCCAGAAGGGCAGCTCCACCCGGTCGCCCTCCTGCCGGAGGTTGGGGAACGGCTGCGCGGCGGACCGCAGGCCCTGCTGGCGGCGGTACTCCTCCAAGGCCGCGTTGTGGCAGGCGCGAAAACGCTCCGCGTCGTGCGCGATCCAGCCGGCGAAGTGGCGGAACGCCTGCGTCTTTGACAGCTCGGATACGGTCACCTCCCAGTAGCGGACCGGCCGGTACTTGGTCTCCAACCGCCTGCGGAGGCCGGCCCCGAACTCGCCCAGGTGCCGCGCGCGGGAGAGACTTTCCAGGCCCGCCTGCTCTGCCCGAAAGACCCGCTCCACGAGCTCCGGGAGACCCAGGGTCTCGAGGTCGTCCCGCAGCTGTGCACAGAAAGCCCGCCAACGGGCCTCCTCAGGTACCGGCGCCGCCTCGAAGGGGACCGCTTCGCCGCACGCCACGAGGGTCCGCTGCACCGCACGCAGCGTACCGTCGCGCCGGGGGATTCGGGCGCCCCACCCCTGGCACTCGTCGGAGTCCACCACCACGTGCAGCCCGGTGGCCCCATGGCCCGCACGGATGTCCACCGCCCACGTCTTGATCCAGATCCCCGGGTGATACAGGGTCGGCTGGTGGCCCGTGACCACCCACGGACCCTCGCAGCCCTCAGGGGGCGCGAAGCCCCAGCGGCCCAGCAGGGCCTGCGCGCATCCGACGAGCTCGGACCGGGCTTGCGCCCGCAGGACGCCCAGGGGCTCGCCGAAGACGCGTACTGCGTCTAGCCGCCGGGCGGTGGCTTCCGCGAGCTCCAGCCAGCGGCCGAACTCCGGCGTGCAAAGGATCTCGCCGTGGCGCGTGGGAACGGAAACCTCGGTCAGGTGGGTCACAGCAGGGCCTCCAGGCTCCGCACCCCGAGCTCCTCCCGCAGGAGGAAGGGCTCGCCGTACGACACCCCGATGAGGGAACCGAAGTAGCGGGCGGCGTCCCGGACCGCCTCCAGGACCCAGGAGTTGCCCCGCTCGGGTCCGAACTGGCTCTCGTACGCGCGCAGGCTCTCCATCTTGCGCTCCAGCGTCTCGCTCACGTCGAACACGAAGGACGGCCGGCGGACCATGCGGTAGTGGGTGGAGAAGAAGTGCACCACCCGGCGCGGGTAGTGGGGCTCTCCGGGGATGTCCGTGTGGGTGAGCTTGGCGTAGAACCGCGCCGCCTCACACAGGGAGGTAGCCTGGACGTGGTCGGGGTGGGCATCCTCCCAGTAGGGCACGAACAGCCACTGGGGCCGTACCGCCCGGATCACCGCGGCCACCTTCTTGCGCGCCTCCACCCCGTCCAGCAGGAACCGGTTCGGCAGGTCCAGGATCTGGCGCTCCACGCCGAGAATCCGCGCGGCCCGTTCCGCCTCCTGCCGCCGCCGCTCCGGCGTGCCCACGGGGGTGGGCTCGCCGTCGGTGAGGTCGCAGACCACCACCCGCCAGCCCTGCGCCACCAGAGCGGCCATGGTGCCGCCCATGGCGATCTCCGCGTCGTCGGGGTGAGGGGCCAGGACCAGGACCGTCTTCACTTGTTCGCCTCCCCGCTGGAGGCCGGCTGCTGCAGCCACCGCGCCGCCTCCCGCTCCAGCACCTGCAGGTAGTAGCGGAGCCGGACCTCCGGGTCGTCCAGACCGCCCCAGAACCGCCGGTGGGGGTTCTTGTAGATGCGGCCGATGGGGATCTCCCGGACCCGCAGCCCCCACCGGGCGGCCTGCACCCACACCTGGAGGGGCATGCCGTAGGAGGGCTCGTCCAGCTGCATGCGGCGCAGGGCGTCGGCTCGGTACGCTTTGAACCCGCAGAAGGCGTCGGTGAGCCGGTAGCCCGTGAGCTGGTTCACCCGCTCCGTGACCTCCCGGTTGATGCGCAGCCGGTCCGCGGGCGGCTCCTGGCCGCGGGACGAACCGGGCAGGTAGCGGCTTCCGGACACGATGTCCGCGTCCTCCAGCGCGGTCAGCAGGTCCGGGATGAGGTACGGCTCGTGCTGGGCGTCGCAGTCCATGGTGACCACCACGTCGTAGCCGTGGTGGAGGGCGTAGCGGAAACCATCGATGAGGGAGGCGCCGTAGCCGCGGTTCTCCGGGTGGCGGATCACCCGCACCTGCGGGAAGCGAGCCAGGATCTCCGCGGAGCGGTCCGTGGAGCCGTCGTCCACGACCAGGACGTCCGTCCCCGGGGGCGCGTAGTGCAGCACCGCCTCCAGGACCTCCTGGAGGGTCGCCTCCTCGTTGTACAGGGGCATCACCACCAGGACGCGCCCGCTCATACGGCCTCCCGGAACGCCTCCCGGGCTGCCCGCAGGATCCCGTCCACCTCCTGCTCGCCGAGGGCCGCGGACAGAAACCAGGCCTCGAAGGGCGAGGGCGGCAGGTACACTCCGCGGGACAGCATACCGTGGAAGAACCGGGCGAACCGCGTCCCGTCAGAGCTGCGGGCTGTGGCGTAGTCTACCACCCGCTGCCGCGTGAAGAACACCGTCAGCATGGAGCCCACACGGTTCACCCACACCTCCACGCCTGCCTGTCGGGCCGCCTCCCGCAGGCCGTCCTCCAGGACCCGTCCCCACCGCTCCAACCCCGCGTACACCTCCCCGTCTTCCAGCACCCCCAGCGTGGCGAGCCCTGCCCGCACCGCCACGGGGTTTCCGGAGAGGGTGCCCGCCTGGTAGACGGGGCCCTCGGGCGCCACCAGCCGCATGAGGTCGGCCCGGCCGCCGTAGGCAGCCAGGGGGAAGCCGCCGCCGATGATCTTCCCCAGGCACGTGAGGTCCGCCCGTACCCCGAACAGGTCCTGGGCCGCGCCGTACCGCAGCCGGAATCCCGTGATGACCTCGTCGAACACCAGGAGCGCCCCGTAACGGGCGGTGAGCTCGCGCAGCCCCTCCAGGAAGCCCGGCTCGGGAGGGACGGTGCCCATGTTGCCCGCCACGGGCTCCACCAGCACCGCCGCGATCTCGTGCCCCCGCCGCTCGAAGAACGCCCGCGCCGCGTCCAGGTCGTTGTACGGCAGGGAAACGGTGGCCTGCACCGCGGACGGTGGCACGCCCGCGCTGTCCGGCAGGTCGAACGTGGCCACACCCGAACCTGCGCGCACCAGCAGGGCGTCCGCGTGGCCATGGTAGCCGCCGTCGAACTTCACCACCCCCTCGCGGCCCGTAGCGGCCCGCGCCACCCGCAGGGCGCTCATCACCGCCTCGGTGCCCGAGTTCACCAGCCGTACCACCTCCACCGAGGGCACCGCTGCGCACAGCCGCTCGCAGAACTCCACCTCCCACGGCGTCGGCGCCCCGAAGCTGCTCCCCTCGGCCACCGCCTGCTGGACTGCCCGCACCACCGCGGGGTGGGCGTGGCCCAGGATCAGCGCCCCCCAGGAGTTGACGCAGTCCACGTAGCGCCGTCCGTCCGCGTCCTCCACGTACGCGCCATGACCCCGCACGAGGAACCGCGGCGTGCCTCCCACGGCGCGGAACGCCCGCACCGGGCTGCTGACCCCCCCGGGCATCACCCGCCGGGCCCTCCGGAACAGTTCCTCCGAAGTCCTCACCGCACTAGCCGCGCGGCGTCCTTCGCGAAGTACGTGAGGATCCAGTCCGCGCCCGCGCGGCGGATGGCCAGCAGGACCTCCATCATGGCCGACTCCAGGTCCAGCCAGCCCCGCTGCGCCGCCGCGTGCAGCATGGCGTACTCCCCGCTCACACAGTACGCGGCCACAGGGACCTCCCAGCGATCCCGCACCGCCCGCAGCACGTCCAGGTACGGCAGGGCAGGCTTGACCATCACCGCGTCCGCGCCCTCCGCCACCTCCTCCTCCACCCGGCGCAGGGCGGCCCGCAGGTTCCCGGGCGCCAGCTGGTAGGCCCGCCGGTGGCCGAACCGCGGGGCAGACTCCGCCGCGTCCCGGAACGGCCCGTAGAAGGTCGAGGCAAACTTGGCCGCGTAGCTCAGGATCGCCACGTGGGGGAAGCCTGCCTCGTCCAGGGCGCGCCGGATGGCGGCCACCTGGCCGTCCATGACCCCGCTGGGCGCGATCACGTCCGCCCCCGCCCGCGCCTGGCTGGCAGCGATGCGGCCATAGAGTTCCAGCGTACGGTCGTTGTCCACCGTCTCCGGCCCCTCGGCCAGCACCCCGCAGTGGCCGTGGTCGGTGTACTCACACAGGCAGAGGTCGGCCATCAGCACCACGCGCTCTCCGAACTCCGACCGGAGGGCGCGTAGGGCCCGCTGCACGACACCCTCGTCCTCCCACGCCCCGCTGCCCACCGCGTCCTTGTGCGCCGGGATCCCGAACAGGATCACCGCACCCACGCCCAGCTCCACCAGCTCCCCCACCTCGTTCACCAGGCTGGGGAGGGTGTGCTGCACCTGACCCGGGAGCGAGGGGATGGGCACCGGTTCCGGAATCCCCTCCTTCACGAACAGGGGCGCGATCAGGTGACGGGGGGAAAGCTCCACCTCCTGGGAAAGCCTGCGCAGCGCCTCCGTACGCCGCAGGCGTCTGCTGCGGAACGCTGGAAAGCTCATCTGGCTCCCTCCCCTCCTCCCGCGAGGGCACGGACCACGGCCTCGACCAACCCTTCCTGGGTGTACGTGTGCGCGACCCCCACGACCTGCAACCCCACCTGGCCCGCCGCGGCCGCGGTCACCGGTCCGATACACACCACCGGCACCGACCGCAGCAGGTCCACGCCACCGCACAGCCTCACCGCCGCGTGGATCGCCGAGGGGCTGGCGAACGCGGCCAGGTCCACACCCCGCCGGAGCACCTCTTGCAGCCGCTCGGCTTCATTGTACGCGGGCTCCGTGCGGTAGGCGGCCACCACCTCCACCTGCGCCCCCAGCTCACGGAGCCCTTCGGGGAGGACGTCTCGGGCCTCCTGGGCCCGCACCAGCAGGACCCGCGCTCCGCGTACTCCCTGCTGGCGGAAGGAGTCCACCAGGGACTCCGCCACGTAGCGGGCCGGCTGCAGGTGCACGGGCCAGCCCAGCTGCCGTGCGGCCTGCGCGGTGGCCGGCCCGATGCACGCCACCCGCAATCCCGCAGGCCAACCGGCGTCACCTCGCGCTGCCCACTGGGCCAGGGCCCGCACCCCGTTGCGGCTGGTGAACACCACCCAGTCGTAGCGGCCCAGACTGGCGGCCGCCTGCCGGAGGGACGTGGGATCCTCGGGCGGGAGCAAGCGGATCACGGGTACCGCGTGCACCGTGGCCCCCAGTGCCTCCAGCGCCGCCCGGAGGCCTTCTACCTGCTCCGCGGGCCGCGTGACCAGCACCGTGCGGCCCTCTAGAGGCCTGGCGGGCTGCCTATCCACGACCTAGCTCCCAACAAGGACAAAAACGGCCGGACCTCCTCCGCGGCCTCCTGTCCCAACCGGTCCGGATCGTCCAACCGCCCCTCGCGCCGCGCGGACACCTGACGGCTCCCGTCCTCCGAGAGCACCCGCACCCGCAAAGACACCCTCTCTCCCTCCACGGTAGCCAGAGCCCCCACGGGGAGCGTACAGCCGCCTCCCAAAGCCCTCAGGAAAGCCCGCTCCGCACGGACGGCGGCGTGGGTGGGCGGGTGGTCGATCTGGCGGATCAGTTCCACCAGCGGGCCGTCGGACTCCCGGACCTGTACGGCCAGCGCCCCCTGGGCGGGAGCCGGCAACATGACCTCGGGGTCCAGGTACTGCCGGATCCGGTCCTGCCATTCGCCCCGCACCAGTCCCGCCACCGCCAGCACCGCGGCCTCCACCTCTCCCGCATCCACCTTCCGCAAGCGGGTGTCCACGTTCCCGCGCAGCGGCACCACCTCCAGGTCCCGGCGGTACGCCAAAAGCTGCGCTTTCCGACGCGGGCTGCCGGTGCCCACCCGAGACCCGCGGGGTAGGGCGTCCAGACTCGGCCACCGGCCCACCAGGGCGTCCCTGGCATCCTCCCGCGGCGGGATCGCGGCCAGCACCAGCCCGCTTGGGGTCTCCGTGGGAAGGTCCTTCAGGCTGTGCACCACCATGTCCACTGCACCCTCCAGCAGGGCCCGCTCCAGTTCGCGGGTGAACCATCCGGTGCCGCCCAGCTCGGCGATGGGCCGGGCAGAGCGGTCGCCCGCGGTACGCACGGGCACCACGTGGAAGTCTAGCCGGGGGTCCAGCGGCCGCAGGAGCTGCAACACCCAGTCGGTCTGACGCCGGCTGAGGGAGCTGGCCCGGGTGCCGACTCGTAGGGTCAACGGCCGGCTTCGGACTTTCCCGCAGCCTGGGGCCCGTCCACCTCGAAGCCCAGCAGGGTGCGGGCGGCTTCCACGTACACCGAGTCCTCGCGCCGCGCGATCTCCTTGAGACGGACGATGGGACCGTGCAGCAGCCGGTTCACCACCGACTGCACCAGCGCCCGCACCGCCTCCTGCTCTTCTTCCGTCAGCCCCCGGAGGCGGGGCAGGGCCCTGCGCCACTCTTCCTCCGCCACCGCCTCCGCGCGGGCGCGCAGGGCGGTGATCAGGGGGACTACCTTCAGGGAGTGCAGCCAGGCGGAGAACCGCTCCGTCTCCTCCGCCACGATCCCCTCCGCGTGTGCGATCTCCGCGTGCCGTGCCTGCCGCGCGGCCTCGCTGACCGCCTGCAGGTCGTCCACGTTCAACAGCCGCACCCCGGGCAGCCGGCCCACCGCGGGGTGTACGTCCCGGGGCACCGCGATGTCCACGATGAGGAGGGGTTCCTGCCGGCCCTGCACGGCCTGCGCGACCAGGTCGGGCTCCACCACCGGGTGCGGGGCCGCGGTGGAGGTCACCAGGATGTCCGCCCGCGCCAGGTAGCTGCCCAGCTCGTCGAACCGCACCGCCACCCCGCCCAGCCGCTCCGCCAGCGGGCGGGCGTGTTCCAGGGTACGGTTGCACACCACCACAGCCCCGCAGCCTGCCTCCACCAGGTGACGGACCGTGAGCTCCGCCATCTCCCCGGCGCCCAGGACCAGGACCCGCCGGCCCGCGAGCCCGCCCAACAGCTGGCGGGCCAGCTCCACCGCGGCCTCCGGGACCGACAGGGAGCCACGCTCGATCCCCGTGCGCTGCCGGACCCTGCGGCCTGCGGCGATGGCGTGGCGGAACAGGGCGTCCAGCAGCGGGCCGGTGGCACGGGTACCGCGGGCTGCGCGGAACGCCTCCCGCACCTGCCCGAGGATCTGGGCCTCGCCCACCATCATGGAGTCCAACCCCGCGGCCACCCGGAACAGGTGTCGGATCGCCTCGAGGCCCCACAGGGCGTACACGTAGGGCTCCATCTCCCGGGGTGCAAGGCCGTGGTAGTCGCACCAGAAGTCCAAAACCGCACGGGTTCCCGCAGAGGCCTCCTCGGCCACCACGTACGCCTCCGTGCGGTTGCAGGTGGACAGGATGACCGCCTCGTGGAGCCCCTCCCGCGCCCGAAGGAGGGCGGAGGCCGTGCCCAGGCGACTCTCCAGGAACGCCACCCGTTCCCGGACCTCCACGGGCGCGGTGCGGTGGCTGGTGCCCACGCAGAGGATGTTCATGGCAATTTCTGGGTCGAGGATAGCCCCCGGGCCCGGACGCGTCAAACGCCCCGGCCGGCCACCTACAGGAACCGGACGCCGTTGATCTGCAGCTTGAAGGCGCAGCCCAGGTGCTCCGCCGCCCGACGGCACATGACCATGCGGGACAGGAAGATCTCGAAGTACTCCATCACGGGCGCCTTCTCCGTATTGATGGTGAGCTCCAGGGTGATCTCCCTGGCCCGCTCGTCCACCCGCAGGAAGGAGTGCTCCACCGCGTAGTTCACGCGGTCGTGGATGTCGAAGGTGGCAGGGTCGGGGTTGCGGACCCGGCTGCGGTGCACGTCCGACTTGTCCGCCAGGATCACCGCGGCCCCCACCGCGCTCACGGGCTGCCCGTGGGACTCCTCGTGGTTGCCGATGGCGCTCATCACCACCGCCCGCTCCGCGGGGTCCATCCCCAGGCGCTGCAGGATGGCGCCCGCCAGCAGGGCACCCGTGTGCTCGTGGTTCAGCCGGCTGACGAGGTTGCCGATGTCGTGCAAGTACCCGGCGATGGCGGCCAGCTCGCACTCCCGTTCGGGGTGGCCCAGGCGGCGCAGGATGTTGTAGGCGATGCGGCTGGTGAGCGACGCGTGCCGCACCCCGTGCTCCGTGTAGCCCAGCACCCCTAGGGACTCGTTGGCCCGCTCCACGTACGCGGCCACCTCCGGGTCGTGCCGGACCACCTCCACCGTGACCCGGGCGGGGACGAGGGCCGGAGTCGGCTCAGGCATACAGCCCCCGCAGGCGACGGGCCTCCACGATGCGCTGGACGCCCAGGCAGTACGCCCCCGTGCGCAGGTCCACCCCCAGCTGGGTGGACAGCTCCATCACGTCCCGGAAGGCCTGCCGCATCTTGTCCTCCAGGCGGGTGCGCACCTGATCCTCCCGCCAGAAGTAGCCGTACCGGTCCTGGACCCACTCGAAGTAGCTGACCACCACCCCGCCCGCGTTGGCCAGGATGTCGGGCACCACGAACACCCCGCGC
>JBKBVM010000089.1:0-7120 GCA_046289555.1 bacterium | reverse complement strand
CGCCTCCTCCAGGATCTCCCGGCCCTCGGCCACAACCTCCCGCCCCTCGCGGTACGCGGCTGCCACCGCCTCCACGGCCGCGCGGTTCGCCCGGGCACCGGCCCGTGACCCGCGCGGGTGCCCGTGCGTCCCGCCGCCGAACAGGAAGAAGGCGTCCAGGCCGTAGATGCTGACGAGGTCAGGGACGTGCCAGACGTGGATGCCGCCGGACGCCACGGGGAAGACGGGTTTCAGCCCGGCCCACGGCTGGTCGAACCACAAGCCTCGACGGGAATCCGCAGGGACGGAGTCCTCCCGGAGCAGGTCGGCGACCCCCTGCGCCTCCGCCCGGTTGCCCTCCAGCTTCCCCACCACCGTCCCCGTGTGCACGTGGTCGCCGCCGGCCATCCGCAGCCACTTCGCCACCACGCGGAAGTGGATGCCGTGGTGCTTCGGCCGCGTGAACACGGCGTGCATCGCCCGGTGGCAGTGGAGCATCAGCCCGAGCTCTTCCGCGCGGCGTCGGAGCGTGGTGAACGCTGTGAACCCGACCGTCAGGAAGTCCACCATGACGTAGCGGGATCCCAGCTCCGCGGCGAACTCCGCTCGCTTCAGCATCTCCTCGGTGTCGCCGGCGGTCACGTTCAGCCAGTGGCCCTTGGCCTCCCCCGTCTCTGCCTCGGCACGCCGCACCGCGTCCATCACGTACCGGTAGCGGTCCCGCCACCGGCAGAAGGGCTGCGAGTTCAAGTTCTCGTCGTCCTTGGTGGTGTCCAAGCCCCCCACGAGGCACTCGTACACCACGTTCGCGAACTCCCGCGGGCCCAGGCCCAGCTTCGGCTTGATGGTCCCGCCGAGCAGCGGCCGGCCGTACACCCTCATCCGGTCCCGCTCCTGCCGGATCCCGGTAGGGGGACCGGGGAACGTCTTCAGGTAGGCCACCGGCAGCCGCATGTCCAAAAGGCGCAGCGCCTGCACGGCCTTGAACCCGAAGACGTTCCCCACGATGGACGACATCAGGTTGACGACGCTCCCCTCCTCGAACAGGTCGAGCGGGTAGGCGATGAGGGCCACGTCGCCCTCGATGGCGTAGCAGCGGGCCTTGTACCGCTCCAGGTCCGTCATCTCCTGGGACCACACCTCCGTCCACGTACCCGTGGACGACTCGGCTGCCACCGCCGCGGCGGCCTCTTCCATGGAGACCCCGGGAGCAGGCTCGATGCGGAAGGCGCAGAGCAGATCCGTGTCCCGCGGCCGGTATGCGGGGTCGTAATAGGACTCCCGGTAGGGCCGGACCCCCGCCACGAAAGCCTGGCGCGCCATCCCCTCACCTCCCCTGCTGCCTGCGCTACACCCGCGCCGCTTCCCACATCCCCTGGAGCTTGCGCCAGTCCGCGAGGAACCGCTCGAGGCCCACGTCGGTGAGCGGGTGGCGGATCATCTGCTGCAGCACAGCAAACGGCAGGGTGGCCACGGCGCAGCCAGCCCGCGCGGCCTCCACCACGTGGAGGGGATGGCGCACGCTGGCGGCCAGAACCTGGCTCGAAATCCCCTGCACGCGGAACACCTCCACGGTCTCCCTGACCACCGCCAGCCCGTCCCAGGAGACGTCGTCCATCCTCCCCAGGAACACGCTCACGTACGTGGCCCCGGCCAGAGCCGCCAGGAGCGCCTGGTTGACCGAGAAGACCAGGGTGGCGTTGACGGGGATCCCCTCCCGTCGAAGCTGGTGCATGGCCTCCAGCCCGGGGCACGTGGCGGGGATCTTGACCACCACGTGCTCGCTCCACCGGGCCAGCTGCCGAGCCTCCCGGACCATCCCGTCTGTGTCCGTGGCCGTGACCTCCACGCTCACTGGCCCGGCCACGATCTCCGCGATCCGCCGGACGTGGGGCTCCAGCTCGAGCACGCCCTCCCGGGCGACGAGGGTCGGGTTGGTGGTCACTCCCGTGATCACCCCCATCCGGACGCCAGCCCGGACCTCCTCCAGGTTCGCGGTGTCCAGGAACAGCCTCATCACCGGCCTCCCCTGTTTTGGCCGTGATTGTGCCGGGCTGCAGGACCTGGGCGGAAGCGCAGTGCGGTGAACGGGGCCGGACGGACGGCGGACGACGCTCTCGCGCCGGCCAACGGTAGCGAGGAGTGCGCGAGCGGCACCCCTGGGGGGTTGACGGGTCGCGCTTGTTACCCTAAAGTCCCGGAAAATAGCCCGGGGGCGGGGCCGTGCGCGCGCCGGACAAGCCTGACCTGAAGGCGCTCGTGGTGGACGACGACGAGGTGGGCCGCAAGGAGCTGGTGCGGCTCGTCGCCCGCCAGGGCGTCCGGTGGGTGGAGGAGGCCGGCACCGCGGCCCAGGCGCTCCGCCTGCTGGCCGAGCGGTCCTACGACGTGGTCTTCCTGGACATCCAGATGCCCGGCCTCACCGGCGTGGAGGCAGTGCGGGTGATCAACCGCATGGCGTCTCCCCCGCACGTGGTGTTCGTGACCGCTTACCCCGACTACGCGGTGGAGGCGTTCGAGGAAGCGGCCCTGGACTACCTGGTCAAGCCCGTCTCCGAGGAACGGCTGGCCCGCACCCTGGAACGCCTGGCCCGCAGGGTGGCTGCCGGGCCGCCGGCCTCCGTGGACCGCCTCCCCGTGGAGGTGGGGGACCGCGTCCTGCTGGTGAACGTCGCGGAAGTGCGGTACGCCGTAGCCCGTGGGGACTGCGCGTACGTGGCCACCTACGACGCCACGTACCGGACCCCCTACACCCTCAGCGAGCTCCACGGCCGCCTGGGCCCCTCCCGGTTCGTCCGCGTCCACCGGAGCTTCCTGGTCAACATCGACCACATCCTGGAGATCCACCCCTACTTCAAGGGCACGCTGGTGCTCCGCATGAACGACAAGGGCAGGACGGAGATCCCCGTCAGTCGCCGGGAGGCACCGAGGTTGCGCATGCTCCTGGGCTGGTAGCCGGCGCGGGTCAGCGGCGCTGCGGGCAGGGCCGCAAGGGGACTTTCGGCGCCGTGCGGGGGCCGAGGACGAGCCCACGGGGGAGCTCTCCGTTCCGCCGGAGCAGGAAGGCGAGGATGTCCCAGTACTCCTGGGGCCGCAGGACGTCCTCCGGGGGCATGCTCCTGGACACCCACTCGTACAGCGCGCGGGCGTCCGGGAACCGGCAGGGGTAACGGCGTGACGGCCCCGCCAGGGGAGGAACCTGCTGTCCCCCCTCACCACCCCGACCGTGGCAGGAGGCACACCAGAACCCGTACAGCCTCTCTCCCCGCTCCAGCTGCTCCCGGGCTTGGGGCCGGACCATGGCCCCAAGTCCTACGGCGGCCCCAACGCCCAGGAGCAGAAAGCCGACTACCCCACTACCCCACCTGCACAGGGTGCGCCACCGGTCGGTTCCACCCGTACCCGAGCTTGTTCCACTTCGGCATCTCCAGCGGCTGCGCATTCCCCTTCTCGTCCGTGGCCCGGGTGAGGATCCCGTACAGGCCGGGGGAGGCGTCCCACTCGAACTCGAAGCGGACCCACTCGATCTCGCTCCTCTGGCGAGAGCTCAGGCGTGCACGCTGCCAGGTGACCCGGGCACGGTCCGCGGGGTCCACGCGCCTCCAGTCGTCCAGGGTAGTGAGGCGCACGATGGCGTAGTCCACGCTGCGGATCTTCGCGAACGGCGACCACGCAAACCCCCAGATCCGGTTGGGGCCCGGCCTCAGCCGGTGCGGCGTGGGGTCGGCGGGTTCCACCCACTTCAGGGCCAGGGCGCTCCGGACGGTGGTGAACGTGACGGGCACTCCCCGGGCAGGGGGCTGCGGCGGGAAGTCCGGCCCCTCGAAGATGTACTTCTCCGTGTTCCACTCCACCCAGATGGGCTTCGTGTCCACGTAGATCGTTCCGAGCCACTTGACATTGGACGCGCAGGTGTATCGGGGGGCGACTACCCGCAGGGGGAATCCGTGGTCCCAGGGCAACCAACTTCCGTTCATCCCGTAGGCCAGGATGTTGCCCGGTCGCAGGACCTCCTGGATGTCGATGGGGCGGTTGTATTTCTTCGCGCTGAGGTCGATGAAGTTGACGGCCACGGCCTCGCGCTTCAGGCCCGCGCGCTCGAGAATCTCCCGGATCTCGACCCCGTCCCAGTTCGCCTGGCTGTTGCTGCCCCAGCGCCACTGCAGCCCCTCGGCAGGCCGCCCCATGACGTCCCGGAAGAAGGAGCGGCCGTTGCCGGAGCACTCCGTGTACGCGTTCTGGTTCACAGACGGCAGGCGCAGGATGTCGTCGAAACTGAGTTCGAGCCGTCGGCCCACTCCCGGCCCCTCCACCACCAGCCTCCACTTGGTGTGGTCCACGATGACCCCCGCGTGGTGGGTGCGCACGTAGTACAGGGGCGTGGGCACGTTGAGGTCGCCGTACCGGAGGTTCTCGTAGCGCAGGGCGTAGTTCAGCGGGTCCAGCCGCCAGTGACGGCTCAGGTCCTTCACGTACGGGTTGTCCTCCGTACGGGGTTCGGGCAGGGACGTGGGCAACGGTCCGAGACGCGCGGGTGCTCCGCCCGGGGCCGCATGGGCCACGAGGCGTACCCCGCGGGCCTCGGAGACGGCGGCGAGGACCGCGGCCGCGCCACCCAGAGTCAGCAGGCGCAAAAAGTCCCGCCGGCCCATGTAGTCCCGGGCCGTCCTCCACAGGATCTCTACCTGCTCCCCCGTGAGAGGACGCTCCCGTTCTTCGACCCGCCTCGCCACCCGGAGGATGTCCTCCAGAGACAGCGGTTCGCGGCGTTCCTCGAAGCTGTCGGACATGTCCATCCCCCCTTTTCAGCTTTTCCGCGCGAACACCGTGAACACCAGGGCGGCGGCCACCAGGGAGAGGAACCCTGTCCCCGGCCGGGTGTACAGGGTGGCCCCCAGGATCTTCTTGACCCCGAACACGGGCAGCAACAGGGCGCTGACGTCCATGTAGTACGGCGCCATGGGGTCACGGGTGTAGGCCATCAGGGCGAGCCGGAGTTGGGTGAGTCCTACAGCTCCTGCCGGCAGACCCCAGAGGAGCACCAGGGCCAGCCGACGCTGCCACAGGCGCTGCTGGGTCGCCCACGCGAGGCTCACCCCGACCGCCGCTGCCGCCGCCAGGGGATACACCCGCAGTTCCAGGAACTGTTCCGGCCGGAGGGGGTGGATGCCGAACTGCCCACTGAACCGGTTGAAGGAGGCCACGTCGCCGGCCACTCCGGTGCCACTGATCCGGAGACGCAACACCCCCTCGCGGAACATCCCGAGGCCGCGAACGTCCGCCTCCAGTTCCCAGACAGGCAGCAGGAAACCGACTGCGACCAGAACCGCGGCCGCGACGGCAGCCCACACCCGCGCCATTTGCCAGCATGGTCTGGTCGGGCTGCAAGCCAGGTCAATGAATTTACCCTGAAGTTAGCGTGCAAACTCTCGCAGTTTGAGCTCCAGGAGCGGAGCAAGCCGGACGGCCAGCCGTTCCACGTAGGAGTGGACCTGGCGGGCCGAGAGGTCCAGGCGGTCTGCGATAGCTTCTGCGGAGTAGCCCGCCAGCAGGAGCCTGCCGATGTGATACTCCGCCCAGGCAGCCGGCAGGCGCATTTTGCGCTTGGCTCGCAGGGGCCGGTCCCGCAGTTCCTGCACGGAGGGAGCGTCCCCCTCGGGCCGGATCGCCTCCAACGCCGCCTCGAGAGCTTTTCGGAGTACGAACCCCGCCTTGTCCGGTGGAAGGTGACGCAGGAATGCCAGAGCCGGACAGGCAAACACCAGATCGTGTAACCGGGCGGGGGAGGCTCCGGCTCGCAGCATCCGCCGCACCTCCCCGGGACGCAGCACACCGCCTGCGGCGAGTCTCCGGACGGACAGCTGAATGCGTGCCTGCTCTTCCTGGATCTCCCGCAGTCGCCGTAGCGTGGCCTCCAGCTTTTCCACCTCCGCCCGCGCCACGGTTTCGTGACAGAGCAGGAGGGAGATGTGCCCTGCCACGAGGGACAGCCAGAAGCGCTCCTGCTCCCCGAAGGGCGGTCCATCCGTGCGCGGAGCCACGGCAAGGTACCCGACCAGGCGGTCCCCCACGTAGACCGGGTGGCGGAGGACGTCCGGGCCCTCGTTCCCACTTGCCTCCGGGAGATCGCCGACCCGATCGGGGAAGCCAAGGCCGGTGCCCTCCGAAAGAAGCAAGCTTGCCCAGCGCGCTCCGAGCGAGCCCTTGAGGTCCGCCACCACCCTGTCCACCACGGCCACCCGGTCGTCGCGGGCCAGCTGGCTGGACAGAGAGCGGAGGTGCTTCCGCAGCGTCGCCACGCTCGGGAAGAACAGGCGGTCCCATGCGGCGCGGACGTCGTCCACCAGGAGGTGTGTCACGATGACAAGGCCCAGCACCACCACCGCACTCAGAGCCACGGGATCGAACCGGAGGTGGGACGCGACCCTCGCGCTCACCACCAGGGAGCCCCCGTACAGGAGTAAAAGGAAAGCCGAAGCCGCGAGGTTGTGCAGGAAATCCCTGGGGATCGCGGCCCCTGCCACGAACAACCCGGTACGGGCGACCAACGTCCCGTAGCCGAGCAACCCTGCAAGGGCTAAGCCGTGCCCGGTCAGAACCGGCACCGCCGCGGACAGGCCGGGGAGACGGAGTGCGGGGAGCACCGCGGTCCCCAAGCCCCACGCGCATGAGACCAGCGCTAGGGCCCGCGCCAGCCCGCGCGGGGAATCGGGCGAGCTCACCCAAGCACCTGCCGCGAGGGCGGAGGCCACTAGCCCGTAGACCGCCACCGGCACGCGCAGCTCCACGGGCTGCAGCAGGGTGCTGGCGAAGGTCCAGCTCCCCAGCAGCCACAGACCGGACAGCCCTGCTGCCGCACCGGAGGATAGGGACAGGAGCAGGCGTCCCCACCGACCCGTCGGGCCCGCCGTAGTAGCGTCCACCGTGGCGTGCACCCACAGGGCCAGGAAGGGCAGGACGAACCAGCCGAGGAACCTGCGCCACAGGAACCCCGCGTGGACCGCGGGGACGTGCAGACAAAGCACCGCGTGGAGGAAGTAAAGGGCAAGGCAGAACAGGCTCGCCGCTGCCCACCGCGCTGCGCGCTCCTTCCCCCGCGCGGTGGTGAGGTAGGCCCCGATCCACAGGGCCACCACAAAAC
>JBKBVM010000088.1:0-7171 GCA_046289555.1 bacterium | reverse complement strand
GCAGCGGGGGAGCCATGCGGGAGCCGTTCCTGACGTGTCCGTACTGCGAGACCGTGATGGTGACGTGTTACGAGCCGAGGGCCGAGGAGGCCTCCTGGTACGAGTGCCCGATCTGCGGGCACCGGGTGGAGCCGCACGGCCTGCGGTCCCTGGACGACGAGATGCCGTCCCAGCTCCACCCGCAGTGAATCCTCGCAAGCCATGACGGTGCCCTTCAACCGGCCCTGTCCGCAGTGCGGCGGTGAGATGGAGCTGCTGGCGTCCGACGAGCTGGGCGCGGTCGTGGTGTACGAGTGTGCCGAGTGCGGCTACCAGGTCAAGGAGCGGGTCGAGGAGGTCCTGGAGCCCGCGGAGGAGGACGAGGTGGCCCTCCAGCCGGAAGAGGAAGAAGAGGAGTTCCCCGAGGAGGAGGAAGAGGACGAGGAATTCGACGATTCCCTCTGGGAGGACGAGGAGGAGGAAGAAGACGCCTGGAGGTAGGTCCCCCCAGGGGGTCCGGATCCCCCTCGCGGCCGTCCGACGGCCCGGCGGGGGGAGGCTTGCGGACGGGGAACCCGTGCAGCTGGCCTACGCCACGGTCCGCACGCCCGTGGGGAGGGCACTCGTCGTAGCCACGCCGCGCGGAGTGTGCGCGATCCAGCTGGGCCACCGGGCGGACGGGCTGCTACGGCACCTGAAGAAGGCCCAACCTGACATCCGCCTGCGCCGCGGGGGACGCTTGGTGCGAGCGGCCGTGCGGGCACTGCACGCGTACCTGCACGGCAAGGCTGTAAAGGTCCCCCTGGACGTGCACGGGACTCCCTTCCAGATGGCGGTCTGGGCAGCCCTACGCGGCATCCCGCGGGGCGAGACGCGTACGTACGCCCAGGTGGCGCGCGGGGTCGGCCGCCCCACCGCCGCCCGGGCGGTGGCCCGTGCGTGCGCCGCCAACCCGGTAGCCATCCTGATCCCCTGCCACCGCGTGGTCCGGTCCGACGGGCAGGTGGGCGGTTACCGGTGGGGAGAGCCCCGAAAGCGTGCCCTGTTGCGCTACGAGCAAAGCGCGACCTGACCCTTTCTGCCCGCCCCACGCTCTACGTTCGTCCACCGGACTCCAGGTACGCGCGGGCTCGCTCCACGTCCACCCACACCCGGCGGCGGGCGGTGCGCACCAGCCCCCCTCGCGCCAGCTCCCGTAGCGTCAGGGTCACCGTCTCCCGGCTGCAGCCAACCATGTCCGCCAGGTCCTGGTGGCTGAGCCCCACGTTCAACCGCCGGAAGGGCCCCTCCGCCGACCCCAAAGTCTCCGCCAGTTTGACCAACAGGTGCAGCAACCGCGTGCGGACACTGGACAGGGCCAGCTCCTCCAGCAGGTCCTCCAGCTCTCGCAGCCGGCCGGACAGCACCCGGACCATGCGCACCGCCACCTCCGGGTACGTGCGCATCAGCCGCTCCAGGTCCGCGTCCCGCAGCACACAGAGGAGCACGTCCGTCAGGGCCTCCGCGAAGCTGTGCCGGGTACCGGTGGACAAGCCTTCGAGCTCGCCGAACACGTTTCCAGGGCCGACGAGGCTCACCGTGAGCTGACGTCCCTCCGGGGTGACCCGGTACAGACGCACGTAGCCGCGCTTCAGCAGGTACAGGACCGGTTCGAAGCGGGTGGGGTCCAGCAACCGGGCGCCCCGCGGCGCGGAGTGCACCGCGGCCAGGCGATCCACCGCCTGCAGCTGCTCCGGGGACAGCTGCCGGAACAGGTCGATCTGGTTCAGGTACGCGATCTTGTCCACCGCCACCCCGCGGGCCGGCGGCCACCGACACCCATGAGCTCCGGGAGGGGCGAACCTACGCGCGCCACGTGGGCGGCCCGGTCACGGGGGCGGGACAGTTCACCACGAACAGTTCGCCCTTCGTGTCCGGGGTGCCCGGCCAACGCCGGAGCCGGCCCGCCCTCTCCTCCGTCACGATCTCCGCCTCGCTGCGAAGCACCCTCGGGCGGACACCGTCCTTCCACGTGAACGTGTAGTGGTCCCAAAACGGACTCCAGATGGCGTCCCCCGGGTTGGAGTCGAACACAGAAGGCTGAAAGCCCATGGGGCCGGGGCCCCGGATGCCGCTGCCGAAGACCAGGATCTTGGCGGTGGCGCCCAGCGCGGTCAGCGCCCCGGTCTTGGGCGACGCGGCCACCTTCATCATGGGCGCCATGGGGACCGCGGAGGTGTCGGTGACGATGTACCAGTGGTTGGGGAAGCACTGGTGCAGCTTGAAGGTGACCTCCCGCCGCTCCACGTCGGGATCCTGCAGCAGCTGTCCCGGCCCCAGGTACTCCGTGCGCTGCCGGTCTACGGGCATCTGCCCGTCCGGCCACCGCACCACGGGGTAGTTTACCACCACCCCCGTAGCCTCCACCTGCACCTGGCCCGCGCTCTCCGCATCCCGCACCGCTTCCGCGGACTGCACCAACCGGGGCCGACTCTTCCACGTCACCCGGTGCACCCGGAAGGCGGGGGTGAAGTCGTCCCGCCCCGGGGCGGTGCTCACCACGGGCAGCTGGCCCGAAGCACCGCCCGAGAACAGGTAGTAGTCCGCCGTGGCCTCGCCGCGCAGCGCCAGCGCCAGTTTGGGGACAAACACCAGGCCCCGCGCTTGCGCGAAGGCCTGGTCCGAGGCGTCCGTGCGGATGTAGTAGACGCGCTGGCCGTCGAAGAAGGCCGCGTGCAGCCGGAAGGTCACGAACCCGAACAGTCCCCTCCAGCCCTGCGGCCGGGTGGAGAAGCGCAGCACGTCCCCCACGTTCTTCCGGGCCGGCGTGGCCGCCCAGGCGGGCGGGACGAACCGGCCGACCGCCAGCCCCACACCCACTGCAGCGGAGCGGGCCAAGAACTTCCTCCGGTTCATCCGCTCTGTCATCGGGGACCCCCTCCCTGGGCGGTCTCGCGCTCCCCCGCCCTCACCTCGGACGGGGCCCCACCGTGGGCCGTGCGGCGGTGTTCCTCCCATCCCTGTCGGGTGTAGAAGCGGACGCCGCAGCAGGACCCCACCGGCTCCCGCTGTACTCCGTGTGTCTCCACGTCGTGGCGCACCAGCGCCTCTTCGCTCTCGAACTGCCGGCCGCAGCACTCCCACCTGCCCACGCTCTCACCTCCTCACTACTGGTCTCGCGCTCCCCGTCTGTCCGTCCTCGAACCGGCCCTCCCGAAGCCGGAAGGTGAGCAGGCGGCCGCGCATGCGGATCCCCTCGCTTTTGAGCGCTACCTCACCGTCCCGACCACGCCGCGTACACCGCTGCGACCACCAACCCGTAAAGCCCGTGCCCCACCAGCACGCCCATCGCGGCAGTTCCCCCCGTAGGGAGCTGCGCCCTCCGGGGGTGCATCGACTGCATCACCGGCATCGCCAGGACGGCCACGAGGCCGTGCACGAGTCCGAACACCACCCCCCAGCGCAGGGTGGGCGCTCCCGCGCCCGTGCTCCACAGCAGCGCGTACAGCGCCGCGAAGATCGCCCCCACCAAACCGCTGACCACCGCAGGTCCCCACGCCATCCCGGCACCTCCGAAAGGGCCCCACCCTCCGTTAGGGTGCTGCAGAGGCGCTAAGCCGTCTGTAAGCGACCTCACAGAACGCCCCGGGCCAGACCCCCAAGGTACTGGGTAGACCTGGACGGAGGTGACGGACATGAACCAAGCGACCAAGTACGTGTTCTTCGTCCACGCGGCGCCGGGGGAGCTGGCCCGCGCCCTGCACGCCCTTCTGTACGCGCAGGAGCTGCACCGTGCGGGGATCCCCGCCAGGGTGGTCTTCGACGGCGCCGGGACGGTGTGGCTGCGGGAGTTCAGCAACCCCGACCACAAGTACCACGGCGTCTTCCGGCGCGCCCTGGAGGCCGGCCTGTTGGAAGCCGCCTGCGCGTACTGCGCCAGAGCCTTTCAGGTCACGGAAGCGGTGCAGGCGGCGGGGGTGCCCCTGGTGGACACCGCGGAGGGCCACCCGAGCTTGGCCTCCTACGTGCGCGAGGGGTGGACCCCCATCGCGCTATAACCCCCCGTGAAGTCCGAGGCGGAGGTGCGAGGTGTCCACACACGGCGTGTACGAAGTGACCTTCGAGGCGCAAGCCCGAGCCCTAAATGGGATGCGGAAGCTGGCCGTCATTCGCGTCCAGCGGCCCACGGGTCCAGGGGAGGTACAGGTCCACCACGAGCTGAACGGGACCCCGCTCCCTTGAGCGGTCGGACACGGGCTCCACACCTCCGCAGGCCGGGGCGGCCGGGCAGGTTCCGCCACGCCCGCTGCGGGCCCGGATCAGCCGCCCTCCCGGGCCACGCGGGCCAGCCGCTCGGCGAGGTCGGCCAGCAGAGCCTGTCGGGCGGCCGCGGGAAGGTCGGGCCAGGGTGGGAGCTCACACCAGGGGCGATCCTGCACCGGCTCCTTGGGGGGTCCCACGAGGATGGTACGACTGGCAGGATGGCGGAACCCCTCGACCAGCACCACGTCCACACCCGGGCCGCACCGGGCCGCAGTACCGGCGCACAGCTCCACCGCGCGGTCCACGGTGAACTCCGGCACGGGGAAAGAGCGCACCGCCACCTCTCCGTCCCCCACTACCGCCACCGCCGCCGCCCCCGCGCGGGCCGCCCGGTCGCTGTCGCTACCCTCCCGATCTAGTTCGAACCCGTGCGGAGCGTGCTTGACCACCCCCACCCGCAGGCCTGCGGCCCGAAGCCGGGACACCAGGCCCTCCACCAGGGACGTCTTTCCGGAGCCGGAAGCCCCCACCACGCCCACCACGAGGGGGGAGGGTACGGGTTCCAACCAGGGTAGGTGGTCGGAGACCTCCGAGTGGCTTAGGAGCAGAACGGGAACGCGGGAACCCTCACGCAGAAACGGGGTGCCCGCAGGCAACAGGATCAGCGCCTCCGCCCGCGCCAGACTCTCGAGGATCGCTCCCTCCAGGGGCTGCACCTCCAGGACCCCGTCCGATGAGCCGAGGGTGGCCCAGACCACGCGTACCCGGTCTGTGGGCCGCAGGCAGCCCCGCAGGGTAGCCATGAGCACGGGGCGCACCACGCGCTTGTGTCCCGCCAGCCGCAGCAGCAGAGGCCGGGCCAGCAGGTGGTAGGTGGCCAGGCACGCCGAGGGGCTGCCGGACAACGCCACCGCCCAACGGTGCCCCACCCGGGCTGCGAAGAACGGGCCGCCGGGCTTGAGGTCCAAGCGGCCCGCCACTCTCTGTGCTCCTAGGTCCAGCCAGACCCGGGGCACGCGGTCGTAGCGGCCTACGGATACCGCGCCGGTGGTCAGCACCACGTCGTACGGGCCCGACAGCGCCTCCCGGAACGCGGCCCGGAGGGCTTCCGGGCGATCCGGGAGGATGCCTCCATACTCCACCTGACATCCGAGCCGGGAGATTTCCGCCACCAGCGCGAAGGCGTTGGTGTTGAACACTTTGCCCGCAGGGGGTAATCCTGGAGGTTCGCTCAGCTCGTCGCCCGTGCAGAACACCACCACCCTCGGTCGGCGGTAGACCAGGATCTCCGGAACTCCTCCTGCCACGAGTGAAGCGACCGCACCGGGCCCCACCACTTCCCCGGTGTCCAGGATCCGGGCTCCCTCCTGCAGCTCTTCGTCCGGCCGCACCACGTGGGGCTTCTTAGGCGGCGGCTGCGCTACCACCAGCACGGCTCCCTCGCGGCGCACCAGTTCCAGGGGCAGAACCCGGTCCCCGCGCAAGGGCATGGCGGCACCCGTGCTGATCCCCCACGCCTCGCCGCGGTCGGGTCCCGCGGCCGGAGGTTTACCGGGCCGGCACTCTCCGGTGACCAAAAGGTACACGGGCCGCTCCGGGGACGCGCCCTGTACGTCCGCGTGGTGGCAGACGTAGCCGTCCATGGCTGCCCTGGCAAAACCCGGGGCCGCGCGACGGCTGCGCACTTCCCGCGCCGCCACCCGACCGGCTGCCTCCGGGGAGGCCACCCACTCCACACCCACGGGGTCGGCCACCCCCAGCAGGCTGCGCAGGACCTCCTCCACGCGCTCCGCCATCCCTCCCTAGCATCGCGCAACCCACCCCAGGTTGTCTGCCCGTTGCCGGCGGCGGCTCCAGCAGCCACCATGGAGGCGGCCAGGCGAGAGGGGGAGGGTGTGTTGTCGGGAAAGCTTGACGACGTCGGCGTAGCGGCCCGCCTGGCGGGGCTGGTACTGGCAGGGGGGCGCAGCCAGCGTATGGGCGTGGACAAGGCCGCCTTGCCCTTCGGGAACCGCACCCTGCTGGATCGGGTGGTGGAGCGGGTAAAGACCTGCTGCCACCCGGTCTTCGTGGTGACCTCAGCCGCCGACCGCTACCCTGCGCTCACCGCGCCCGTGGTGGTGGATCGGTGGCCCGGCTTGGGCCCCCTGGCGGGGCTCGAGGCAGGCCTGCGGGTGTGTCCTGCTCCCTACGCGGCGGTGGTGGCCTGCGACCTGCCGTTCTTGGAGCCGCGGTTGTTGCTGGGGCTCCGGGAACAGGCGGAGGGAGCCGATGCCGCGGTCCCTCTCACCGACCGGGCCCACCCCCTCTGCGCCGTCTACCGCCGGGAGGCGGCTGCGGTGGCTGAAGGACTCCTGCGTGCGGGCGGCGGGTCCCTGCGGGACCTGCTGGTCCACCTCCGGGTACGGTACGTCCGGGAAGAGCTGCTGCGCCGCTGGGATCCCGAACTCAAAAGCCTGGTGAACGTGAACACGCCCGAGGACTACGCGCGGGCCCTCGCGTGTCTGGAGGCCGACGTCACAGGTTCCCCGGGGGCGTAGACGGCTCCGCCTCGCCTACCGGCTCCGAGGCCGTTCCCGCGTGCACGTAGGTCCAGCCGAAGCGGCCCTTGACGCAGAGGAAGCCGCGGGTGATGGGGTCCTCCAGGGGTGCGGTCACCTTGACGATGCGGTTGTCCTGCACGTGGAGATGCAGCTTGCAGCCCACCCCACAGTACGGGCAGATTGTGGTCACGACCTGCTGCCGGCCTTCGTCCCAGGTGCCGGCCCTTCGCATGTCGAACTGGGTCTTCGGAACCAGGGCTTCCGTGGGGCAGACCGCCACACAGTTCCCACAGAACACGCAGGCGCTGTCGGGCAGCGGCAGGTCAAACCCGGGGTCGATGCGAGCAGCAACCCCTCGCCCGGCCACCGCGATGGCGAAGCTGTTCTGCACCTCCTCCCCGCAAGCT
>JBKBVM010000087.1:0-7204 GCA_046289555.1 bacterium | reverse complement strand
AAGGATCTGCCGATCAGCCGCTGGATCTCCGCGGCCCGGCCGCCCGGTTTGCCGGTGGGGTCCCTGGGGATGCGCTCGCGGGAGGACCGGGGCAGCATCCCGTACTCGGCGGTGATCCAGCCCTGGCCCGAGCCCCGCAGCCAGGCGGGGACCCGCTCCTCGATGGTGGCCGCGCACACCACCCGGGTGTCCCCCAGCTCGATGAGCACGGAGCCCTCCGCGTACTTCAGGTAGCCCCGCACCATCCGGCACGGCCGCAGCTCGTCTGGCGCACGGCCGTCGGCCCGTCGGACGCCGGCTCTTTCAGGCCTCGTAGGCTCCTCCCTCCTCCACGACCTCCACCGGACCGCCGAACGCCTTCTGCGCGGCCGTCACCGACTCCTGGGGGTCGGCGGTGGGGAAGAGGTGGGTGAGCAACAGCCGCCGGACCCCCGCCTCCCGCGCCAGGGCCCCCGCCAGGGAGCCCGTGAGGTGGCCTGCGGCGTCCGCGCGATCCCGGTAGGCCTCGGACAGCGTGGCCTCGGCCAGCAACAGGTCCGCTCCCCGGCTCAACTCCCGCACCGCGTCTGAGGGCGCGGTGTCCGCCGTGTACACCAGCGCGGCACCCTGCGACTCCAGCCGCACCGCGTACGTCTCCACGGGGTGCCGGGTCCGGCAGAACCGTACCCGCAGCCCGTCCAGCTCCACGGGCTCGGCCTCCGCGATGGCGTAGAAGTCGAACTCCTCCACGACCGCCTCGCCCACCACGTGCGCGAGGTACTCCGGGGCCTGCGCGGGACCCAGCACCGGGAGCCGGCCGGGCCAGCTAGGCGGCCGGCGGCCCCACCTGAGGGCCACCCGCAGGGCCGGGAGGTCCGCCACGTGGTCCGGGTGCAGGTGCGACACCACGACCGCGTCCAGGTCGTACGGGCTCAGGCGGAGGAGCAGCCGGGACAGCGCGCCGTGGCCCAGGTCCACGAGCACGCGCCGGCCGGCCGCCTCCACCAGGTATCCCGAGCACGCCTCGCCCGGACGCGGGTAGCCCCCGCACCGCCCCAACACCCAGACCCGCATGGACACCTCCTCCGGCCCGCCGCTAGGGCTGCAGCGCGGGGGCGTGGCGGATGAAGCGCACCACGCCCCGCGCGATGGCCTCCCCCACCCGCTGGCGGAAGGCGGCCGTGCGCAGCAGCGCCTCGTCCTCCAGATTGGTAAGGTACCCCACCTCCACCAGCACCGCGGGCACGGGGCTGTCGCGCAGGACCTTGAAGTTCGCGGTCCGGATCCCGCGGTCCGGGATCCCCAACCGGCCCAGCTCCTCCTGGATCCACGTGGCCAGCTGCACGCTGTTCGGTTTGAGGTAGTACGTTTCGACGCCTCGGATCACCCCACGGGTGGTGGCGTTCGCGTGCACGCTGACGAACACCGTCGCCCCAGCCCGCAGGGCGATGGGAACCCGGTCCGCGAGGTCGACGAACACGTCCGCCTCACGGGTCATGACCGTACGGACACCCTGGCCCCGCAGGACGTCCCGCAGCCGCAGCCCGATGTCCAGCACCACGTCCTTCTCCACCAGACCCGTGGCCCCGATGGCCCCGGGGTCCTTACCTCCGTGGCCGGGGTCGATGGCCACCACGTGGCCGCTCCGAGGCGGAGGTATCGGCAGTTCGTCCACCACCACCACCAGCCGACTCCCCCCGTCTTCCAGTTGCACCTCGTAGCGGGTCCGGGTCTGCCACTGCACCACCACGCGGGCGACGTCCGGGTCCGTCTGGAACTGCGCGGCCCGCACCACTTCCACGGGGCCTCCCACCGCCAGCTCTTGTTTCACGGGCACGAAGACCCCGGGGATGTCCAGGACCAGCCGGTCCGGCTCCGGCAGCTCTTTGAGCTGGAATTCCAGCGGACGGTCGGCCTGCACCACCACCCGCAGGCGACCCACCTGCCGCTCCACGCTCACCCCCAGGATGCGGGGCACGTCCGGGCCGGGGGGCGGTACGGGCGGGCTGACGGGCGGGACGGTCTGGGGATCAGGGGAGGTCGCGGCCGGTTCCGGGCTCGCGGCCGGAGGCGAAAAGACAGGAGGAGACGCCGGCGGTCCGGTGGCCGCAGCCACCTGTGCCCTCGGCCGCAACCACAACACCACTTCGGGCGCCGCTGAAGCCACCTCCACATCCAGGGGCGCATCGAGGTCCAGGACCATCCGGGTCACGTACGGCTTGACCTGGAACTGCGCCACCCGCACGCGCCGCACGCCGAACTCCCCGAGGCTCACCTCGCGGGTCTCGATGCGGGAAGCGGCGTTCACGAGGTCCACCACGAGGCGGTCCGGCTGGGACAGCACCGCCGTCCGGACCTCCACCGGTCCCGTGGCCTCCACCCGTAACCGCAGGCCGCCCGGTGCCCGGTCCAGCACCAGCCGGAGCACCTGACTGGCCACGTGCAGGGCCCCTTCCGTCTGCTCCCACTTGACCCAGGCGCCCAGGGCCCGGAACAGGAACTCCACGGGGACCAGCAGCCTGCCGCCCGCAAGCTCGGGAGCGACGGGTAACACCCGGGTCTCGCCATCCACCAGCGCCACGCGGTCGCCCGCCCGGAAGACCACCCGTGTGCCCCGAGGGCCGACCACCTGCGCCGTCCGGGTCACGGGATCCCACCGGCTGTCCGCGCCGTAGGGCTCCACCAGCCCCTCGAGGGGGGCCAGCAGCACGCCGGCCCGGAACACGGGAGGGGGCTGCAGGCTGGGGGTGCGGCCGTTCACCACCACCGTGGGAGAGGCGGGCTGCGCTACCGCGGGCAGACTCAGGCAGAAAACCGCGAGGCCGACCCACAGGGCTGGCCGGCTCGGGGGTCGGCCGGGTCGGGCGGTCCGTCGGGCCATGGCTGCGTCCGCGCTCCCTCGCGTGCCCTCCACGGGCAAGGCTCCGTCCGATCGTCGTGGGCCCGGCTCGGTTTTCGAGCTCGGTGGTTAGGTTCCCTGCCCCGGGCTCCGTCGAGGAGCCCGGGGCAACCACCGTGCCAGCAGGGCTTTCAGCCCTTCCTGTGGCGACGACCCAGGAGGTTCTCCAGGAACTCCTCGTGCCGCACCTCGTCCGCCAGCAGCTCCGTAGCCAGCTGGTAGGTCACGGGGTCCTTGCCGAAGGTGAGCTTGGCCAGGCGGTTGTACGCCTCGATGGCGTTGCGCTCCGCCCGGATCTGGTCCTCCACCATCCCGTCCGCGTCACTCCAGTCCGCCCGCGGAGCGGTCCACGGCCCGTTGGCGCCGGCCTCCCAGTCCCTGGGGTGCACCACCGGGTCCCCTCCCAGCTCCACGATCCGGCGGGCCAGCTTACCCGCGTGTCCCAGCTCGTCCTTGGCCTCCTCCTCGAAGTGCTCCACCAGCTCCTCGCCGTGCCAGCCCTCCGCCACCTGCGCGGTGATCCAGTAGGAGTAGAAGGCGAGCAGCTCGTCCAGGTAGGCCTTGCGCAGCTCGCCCACCAGCTCGTCCACGTTCAGGTCCACGATGCTCCTGCCCTTCTCACCCATGTCGCTTCCTCCCTTCGTGGGGTTTCGAGTCCGTCCGCACGCGTCGCCCGTCCGCGGTCCGGCCGCCGCACCGTGCGCAGGTGCCCTGTACCACAACACCCCGGTCCGCCCGGAATCTCCTCCGCCTCGCCAGCCGGCTTACGGAGGCCAGGAGCTGGGGGTCCTGGACGTCCTCGATCCGACCGCAACGGATGCACTGCAGATTCACGTGCGGCCCGCCCGGGTCGAACCGGGTGACCCCGTCTGCGGCCGGGAGGGGTGTGACAAGCCCGACCCGGACCAAAAGGTCCAGGGTCTTGTACACGGTGGCACGGCTCACCATGGGGTGGCTGGCCCGTACCTGGCGGTACAGCCGATCCGCGGTGGGGTGACCCCCCACCTCCCGGAGGGCCGCCCACACGGTCCAGCGCTGCGGGGTGAGGCGGAACCCGGCCCGGGCCAGGCGGCGTCGCAGGACGGTGAAGCTATTTTGGAGACTCATTCTTAGGTAGTATGCTATACAGAGGCCTGTGGGCGCAACCACCCGTCGCCGGACCCCACCCCTGGAACGGCTGACGCCCCGGGAGCGGGCGGTGGTGCAGGCGTACCGGACGCCGAGGCGGGTGCAGTGGTGGCTCCGGCAGTTGCCCTACAACTGGGAGAACCGGGGCCCCACCCTGCGGTCGTTCCGGGGCGTGGTGCGGGCGGGCCAGGCCCACTGCCTGGAGGCGGTGCTGGCCGCGGCCGCCGTCCTGGACCAGCACGGGTACCCTCCCTGGGTGCTCGACCTGGAGTCGGAGGACGGGCTGGACCACGTGGTGTTCGTGTTCCGGAAGGACGGCCGCTGGGGCGCGGTGGCCAAGTCCCGGGACCCAGGGTTGCACGGGCGCCGGCCCGTGTTCCGGACCCTCCGGGACCTCGTTTACAGCTACGTGGACCCCTACGTGGACGGCTCCGGCCGGATCGTGGGCTACGGACTCGCCGACCTAGACGAATTGGTACGGGTGGACTGGCGGCTTTCGGAGGACGACGTCTGGGAGGTGGAGCGGGCGCTCCTGCGCATGCCCCACCAGCGGCTGCACACCTCCGACCGGAGACACCGGGAGGTGCTGCGGCGCTACCTCCGCTGGAAGGAGCGCGGCGGACTGCTGGACCGCCGCGCCCTGCGGGAGCTGTACGGGCCGGCGGTGGACACCTGGTGGTGAGCTTCCAGTCCGGGCGCTGGCTAGTACCCCCGCAACTTCAGCTCCACGAACACCGGGTACGCGCTGATCCCCGCGGGCAGTGCGAGGTCGTGGATGGGCGCGTGCAGGATGACCCACGTGACCACCTGCTGTCCCTGGATGGGTTCGCCGTCGGCGTACTGGGCCGGGTGATAGAACCGCGCCTCCGCGGCCTCGTCCAGCACGCGCTTGGACCTTCCGATCTCCCCACGCTTTGCCCGCACCACCGCCACCTCCACGCTCTCGTCCAGGGGGATCTCCACCGCCTCCGGTCCCCCCATTCCCCTCACCTGGCCTGCTAAGGCCGCAGGCCTCGGGGGCCTTCGTACAGCACCCGGGGGCGGTACAGCCGGTTGTTCGCCTGTTGCTCCGTCACGTGGGCCACCAGGCCCGCGGTGCGCGCGGTTAGGAAGATGGGGGTGTACAGCTCGATGGGGATGCCGAGCAGGTAGTAGATCAGGCCCGCGGGGTAGTCCGCGTTGGGGTACAGCCCCTTCTCCCGCTGCATCACCCGCTCCACCACCCCGTGGATCCGCACCAGCTCCTCGCCCTCCGGCCGCCGCGCCGCCAGGTGCGGGAGGAACTCCCGCATGAGCAGGGCTCGGGGGTCGTACCGCCGCATGTACACCCGGTGCCCGAAGCCCATGATCCGCTCGCCCCGGCGCAGCCGCTCCAGCACGTACGCCTCCGCGGCCTCCGCCCCCCCGTGCTGGAGGATGTCCAGCAGCATGTGGGCCACGGCCTCGTTGGCACCCCCGTGCAACGGCCCCTTCAGGGACGCCGCGGCCCCCACCAGGGCCCCGTACAGGTCCGAAAGGGTGGACGCGATCACCCGGGCCGCGAAGGTGGAGTTGGGCATCTCGTGCTCGATGTAGCAGGTGAGGGTGAGGTCGAACACCCGCACCGCCTCGGCGTCCGGCCGGCTGCCCGTCAGCATGTACAGGAAGCCCTCGGCGAAGCCAAAAGACGGGTCCGGCCGGACCCGGGGCAGCCCACGCAGGGCGCGGTAGGCGTTGGCGGTGATGGCGGGCATGCGGGCCAGCACCCGGACCCCCTTGCGGAGGTTGGCTTCCGGGGAGGAGTCCCGCAGTTCCTCGGGGTCCTCCAGCCCGGCCAGGAACGACAGCGCGGTGCGCTGCGCGTCCATCACGTGCATCCGGGGGGGCAGCAGCTCCAGCAGCCGGTACACCTCTTCCGGGAGCTCCGCGTCCGCCCGCAGCTGCCCTTCGAAACCGGCGAGCTCGTCCGCGGACGGCAGGCGACCGTAGAGGGTCAGGTAGGCCACCTCGGTGTAGCGCTTCGCCCGCGCCAGCTCGATGAGGTCGTAGCCCCGCAACACGATCTGCTCGTGTTCCACGTCCAGGTAGGAGATGCTGGTGGCGGCGGCGATGACCCCCTCCAACCCCGGGCTGTAGCTCCCCTGCGTCATCCCTGTCCTCCTTCTCGGAACCGCTGCGCCAGCTGGGCGTCCCACTCCTCGTAGGCGGCGTAGCCGATGCGGTCGTACAGCTCCACGCGTGTCTGCAACCGGTCCAGAACCCCGACCTGGGTTCCGTCCCGGCGCAGCACCTCGAGGACCTCCTCCGCGGCCTTCATGGCCGCCCGCAGGGCGGTCACGGGGAAGATCACCACCCGGTAGCCGAGCTCCGCGAAGCGGTGCGCGGTCAGGTACGGGCTGCGGCCGAACTCCGTCATGTTGGCCAACAGCCACCCGCCCACGCGCCGCGCGAACTCCGCGAACTCCGCCTCCGACTCCAGGGCCTCCGGGAAGATCACGTCCGCCCCGGCCTCCCGGTACAGCAGGGCCCGCCGCACCGCACCTTCCAGCCCCTCCACCGCGCGGGCGTCGGTGCGGGCCACGATCAGGGCGTGTCTGCGGGCGGACGCCGCGGCCGCCACCTTCCGGGCCATCTCCTCGGGCGGGACCACGGACTTTCCGGACAGGTGCCCGCACTTCTTCGGCAGCGGCTGGTCCTCCAGCTGGATGGCGGCCGCACCCGACGCCTCCAGCTCTCGCACCGCAGCGAGGACGTTCAGCGCTTCCCCGAAGCCGGTGTCCGCGTCCACCACCAGGGGAAGCCCGCACGCCCGGTAAACGCGGCGCACGAAATCAGCGAGCTCCGTCAGCGTGAACAGGCCGAGGTCCGGCAGCGCCAGGCTGGCGGAGAAGCCGGCCCCGGACACGTACAGAGCCGCAAACCCCGCGCGCCGGGCCGCCACCGCGCTCAGGGGGTTGAACACGCCGGGTGCCACCACCACGCGCTCGCGCTCCAGCAGCCGCCGCAGCACGACTCCCGGCGGCTCCTGCGGAGCCGGTTGCAGCAGCCAAGCGCTCAAGGCGAACCCGTACCCTCCGTCATCACAGCCGCAGCAGCCCGCTCAGCTCCCGCAGGCTGCGGTCCTCCAGCGTCCACACCGACTCCACCACCCGCTGCGCCTGGGCCGGGGACAGCACCCCTTCCACGTTGGCCCGGAACTTGTTCACGACCTCCGCGTCG
>JBKBVM010000086.1:0-7256 GCA_046289555.1 bacterium | reverse complement strand
ACGTCACCCTGCCGCCAGTTGCGGACCGGAAGCTAGTGGAGTGGACCGCACACGAGGGGACCCGCGGTGACCCTACCCCCTACCTCGCGGCCCTGGGGCTTCCCCTCCTGCGGGTGGGAGACGCCCCGGGCGGGGTTTTCCCCAGGATTCTGGCCGCCCTGGTCAACGAGGCCGCCTTCGCGGTACTGGAAGGCGTAGCGAGCCCCCAGGACGTGGATCTGGGCATGCGGCTGGGCCTGAACCACCCCTTCGGGCCGTTTGCCTGGGCGGAGCGCGCGGGCGTGCGGGCGGTGGCGGGTGTGCTGGACGGTTTGCGGGACTACTATGGAGAGGAGCGGTACCGGCTGGCGCCGCTGTTGCGCCGGGCGCGGTGGCTGGGACGGTGGCCGCACACGTAAGGAGGGAGGCGTCATGGCCCAACAGGTGGCGTACCGAGCGCCCTCGGACTTCTACGCGGTGGAGGACCTGCTCACGGAGGTGCAGCGGTCCGCCCGCGACACCGTCCGTCGGTTTGTAGACCGCGAAATCCTCCCCCACATCGGCCGCTGGTGGCTGGAGGGCCGTTTCCCCACGGAGCTGGTGCCCAAGCTGGGTGAGCTGGGGGTGCTGGGCGCCAACCTCCCGGAGGAGTACGGGTGCGCCGGGCTGGACAACATCGCCTACGGCCTGCTGATGCAGGAGCTGGAGCGAGGGGATTCCGGCATCCGGTCGTTCGCCAGCGTGCAGGGCGCGCTCGTCATGTACCCGATCTACGCGTACGGGTCGGAGGAGCAGCGCCGTCAGTACCTGCCGCGCCTGGCGCGGGGCGAGCTGGTGGGTTGCTTTGGGCTCACGGAACCCACCGCGGGCAGCGACCCCGCGTCCATGAACACCCGGGCCCGGCGCACCTCTCGCGGCTGGGTGCTGTCCGGCACCAAGATGTGGATCACCAACGGCTCCATCGCACACCTGGCCATCGTGTGGGCGAGGGACGAGAGCGACACCGTGCGGGGCTTCATCGTGCCCACGGACACCCCGGGGTTTTCCGCCCACGACATCCACACGAAGGTGTCCATGCGGGCTTCCGTGACCAGCGAGCTGGTGCTGGACGAGGTGGAAATCCCCGACGACCTGGCCCTTCCGGGTGGCGTGGGTCTGGGGAAGGCCCTGGGCTGCCTCACCCAGGCGCGGTACGGGATCGCCTGGGGTGCGGTGGGCGCTGCGGTGGCGTGCTTCGAGGAGGCGCTGAGCTACGCGCGCGACCGCGTGGCCTTCGGCCGGCCCATCGCGGCCACCCAGATCACCCAGGAGCGGCTGGTGGACATGCTCACCAAGATCACCACGAGCCAGCTTCTCGCCTACCGGCTGGGGCAGCTCAAGGACGCGGGCCGCATGCACTACGCGCAGGTGTCTCTCGCCAAGCGCCACAACGTGCGGGCGGCCCTGGAGGTGGCGCGGGAGGCCCGGCAGGTGCTCGGTGCCTACGGCATCACCACCGAGTACCACGCCATCCGACACGCGGCCAACCTGGAGTCGGTGGACACCTACGAGGGGACCTACGACATCCACACCCTGATCGTGGGCCGGGAGATCACGGGGCACGAGGCCTTCGGCCGGGCATGACGGAGTTCCGGCCGGACCTGGAAGCGGTCGCTCCGGGAGTCCACCGGCTGCGTCTGCCCATCCCGTTCCCCATGCGGTGGGTGAACCTGTACCTCCTCGGGGACGGGGGTCCGCCGGCCCTGGTGGACGCGGGCTACCCGGTGCCGGAGGCGAGGGCCCTGCTGCGGGAGGCTCTGCGGCGCGCGGGCGTGCGGCCCGAAGTCCTGCTGGTCACCCACGGACACCCCGACCACTTCGGCATGGCCGCAGAGCTGGCAGAAGAACTGGGCTGCCAGGTGTGGATGGAGCCCCGCGAACTGGAGGCCGCCCGTGCGTACCAGCCGGAAGCGTCCACCTGGGACGAACTGGCTCGCCAGTTCTCGCAGGCCGGGGTGCCCGCTCCCCTCGTGGAGGAGGTGGTGCGGTCCGGAAAGCGCGTTTGGGCCCCCACCCGGCCACCTGAGGTGACCCGACCGCTCCGCGCCGACGACCAGCTGGACCTGGGCGGCAGGAGGTGGCAGGTCCTGGTCACCCCGGGACACGCGCCAGCCCACGTGTGCCTGCTGGATCCCGAGTCCGGAACCCTACTAGCCGGCGACCACCTGCTGCCGAAGATCACCCCCAACATCGGGCTGTGGCCCGCGGGGAGCGAAGACCCCCTGGACGAGTTCCTGCGCAGCCTGGCTGCGTTACGGCCGCTTCCGGTCCGGCGGGTCCTGCCCGGACACGGCGACCCGTACGACACATTCGTGGAGCGGGTCCAGGAGCTGACGGACCACCACCGGGAACGCCTGCAGGCGGTGCTCCACACCCTGAGGGACGGTCCCCGGACAGCCTACGAGGTATGCATGGCCCTGTTCGGCCAGGACCTGGACAGCCACAACGTGCGGTTCGCGGTGGTGGAAACCCTGAGCCACCTGGAGTACCTGAAGCGGCGGGGCAGGGTCCGCCGTACGGACGAGGGGACGTACGTGGCCGACTGAACCCGGCGAGCCCTGGGCTCTGACCCCCTGGACCTGTCCCCTGGTCTCTGTCCCCAGGGCTCTGTCCCCAGGGGACAGGGCCCCAAAACGCCAGCCAGCTGCGTTCATTCAGTGGGGACGACGGAGACGGTGGGGAGGAAGCCGTGCCACGCCGGCTGAGGGGAGTGTTGCCCGAGGGCGTCTACCACGTCACTGGCCGCGGCAACCGCCGGGAGCGGCTGTTCTGTACCCCTGACGCCTTCCAGGAGTACCTGAAGCTGCTCCGCCGCGTGTCCGAGCGCTACGGCGTGGACGTGCTGGCCTACGTCCTGATGCCCAACCACGTCCACCTCCTCCTCCGCGCGCCCGAAGCGGTCCTTCCAGCCTTCATGCGGGACCTGCACGGACGGTTCGCCCAGTGGCACAACCGCCGCTACCACCTCACCGGTCACGTCTTCGAGGGCCGGTACCGGTGCTGGCCCTGTAGGCAGGACCGCTACCTGTGGGCCCTGGTCCGCTACCTGCACGACAACCCCGTCCGCGCAGGGCTCGCAGACCACGCCCGGGACTACCGGTGGAGCAGCTTCCGAGCCCACGCGGGCCAACCCGACGGGGTGACCGCAGTGGCCGCCCTGCGGGCCCTGCTGGACGCGCGCGGTGCGGACGACCTGACCTGGCAGAGCCGGCCTGCTGCTCCACCGGGAACTCCGCGCGCCGCACCTCAGACAGCCCCGCCCGGCGGCCAGGCGCAGGCGCCCACCTGAGGCTGTGGGAGCGAGGCGGTTCCTGGCTCCCGGCGACCACCTGTGACGGCGCCCAGGTGAAGCCTGCAAGCGCCTGTCGGCGGGCGCTGTGCCCTGCCAGAAAGTAACCCGTACGTCCGGATAGCTGGGTGCTGTCCCTGGACCCTCCTCCTCGGGAGTGTCCCGTGGTCCCGGCCCCGACCCCTAAGCTCCGTCCCCGGTCCCTGTCCCCAGATGCCCTGTCCCCCTCGGGCCTGTCCCCATGACTCTGTCCCTTGGGGACAGGCACCGGGCGTCCGCGCAATCCGCCCTTTGCGGCTGAAAGGCGTCCGCAGCCACGTGGGCCCGCCGCGCCGCAGACGGCGGAGACCGGCTGGCTCTGCAGCCCCACTTGACAGTCCAGGCGGCCGGAGTGTGGCATAAAGAGCTTAGCAGGTCACACCGGGCGGGAGGCCCGGCTGGAGCGTGGATCGTGTCCGCAACGTCTTTGGAGGCGACCGTCAGCGCACCGGAAGGTCGCGTGGAGTGGCTGGCGGACCAGATCCGGCGCCTGCGGGAAGAGCGCAGGGCCGTGATCCTGGCCCACAACTACCAGCTTCCCGAGGTCCAGGACCTGGCGGACTTCGTGGGCGACTCCCTGGGGCTGGCGCAGGCCGCGGCGCGGACGGACGCGGACGTGATCGTGTTCTGCGGCGTGCACTTCATGGCGGAGACGGCGGCTGTCCTGTGCCCGGACAAGACGGTGCTGCTGCCCGACCTGGAGGCGGGCTGCTCCCTGGCCGCCACGATTACTGCCGACCAGCTGCGGGCGTGGAAGCGGGAGCACCCGGGAGCCGTGGTGGTGGCGTACGTGAACACCACCGCGGAGGTGAAGGCGGAAAGCGACATCTGCTGCACGTCCACCAACGCCGTCCGCGTGGTGGAGTCCATCCCCGAAGACCGGGAGATCCTGTTCGTTCCGGACTTCTTTCTGGGGAGCTACGTCGCCCGGGTCACGGGCCGGCGGCTGCACCTGTGGATGGGGGAGTGCCACGTGCACGCCGGGTTCACCCCGGAGGACGTGACCGGACTGCTGCGGACGTACCCTGACGCGGAGCTGCTGATCCACCCGGAGTGCGGGTGCGTTACCTCGTGCATGGTGTTCCTGACCTCGGGGGACCTTCCCCGGGACCGTACCCACATCGTGTCCACGGAGGGGATGGTGCGCCGGGCGCGGATCTCCCAGGCGCCGACCTTCGTGGTGGCCACGGAGACGGGGATCTTGCACCGGATGCGGAAGGAGGCGCCGGGGAAGACGTTCGTGCCCGTGCGGGAGGACGCTGTCTGTCAGTACATGAAGAGGATCACCCTGGACAAACTCTACCGGTCGCTCCGGGACGGGGTCCACGAGGTGCGGGTGGACCCGGAGGTCGCCTCCCGGGCCCGGACGGCCATCGAGCGCATGCTGGCGCTGAGCTGATGGTGCACGGAGGCCTGCCCGCCGTGGAGCTGGAGCGCGTGGTGGCGGCGGCGCTCCGTGAAGACTTGCCGTGGGGCGACCTGACCACGGAATCCCTGTTTCCCGAGGCCCTTCCGGCGCGCGCGGAGGTGATCGCGAAGAAGCCAGGAGTGATCGCGGGGATCCCGGTGTTGGAGGCGGTGTTCCGGCAGTTGAGCCCCGAAGTGCGCGTGCGCCCGGAGGTGACAGACGGGGCCGAGGTGGAAAAAGGACAGGTGGTGGCGGTGGTGGAGGGAGACGGCCGGGCCCTGCTGGCCGGAGAGCGGGTGGCGCTCAACCTCCTGAGCCACCTCAGCGGGGTCGCCACCCTCACCCGGCGGTACGTCCAGGCGGTGGCGGGCCTTCCGTGCCGGATCGTGGACACCCGGAAGACCACGCCGGGGCTGCGGGTCCTCGAGAAGTACGCGGTCCGGGTCGGGGGAGGGGCCAACCACCGTTTCGGCCTCAGTGACGGGGTGCTGGTGAAGGACAACCACGTGGCGCTGCTCAAGCGCCAGGGCGTTTCGCTGAAGCAGGCCGTGCAGGGGCTCCGGGCACGGGTCCCCCACGGGATCCGGATTCAGGTGGAGGTTACCGACCTGGACCAGGTCCACGAGGCGGTGGAAGCTGGCGCGGACGCGCTGCTGTTCGACAACATGGACCTGCAGACCTTGCGTCGGGCCGTGGCTCGGTGCCGGGGCCGGGTGCTGACGGAAGCTTCGGGCGGGATCACGCTGGAGACGGTACGGGCGGTGGCACAGACGGGTGTGGACTTGATCTCCGTGGGCGCCTTGACCCACTCCGCCCCAGCTCTGGATCTCAGCCTGGAGGTCCGCTAGCCGCGGGGAGCCTGCCGCCGGACCGGACCTTTCGCGTGAACCGGAAAGCGGCTGCTGCCGGGCCCGACGGAGCTACGATACCTCCAGGGGAGACACCTGGACGAGGTCCTCGCCCGCCTCCAGCTCCAGAGTGTACCGGCCCTGCGGGACCGACGTGAACGCGAACTGCCCCACTGGATCCACTTCCGCTTCCCCGTCGTAGCGGGCTCCCAGCAGTCGGGCCCGCGCTCCTAGCTCCAGCTCAGCCTCGCAGGAGACGATGCCGGCGAGGGTGCGGAGGGAAGGGTCCTGCGGGTCCTCGGTGATGGAGACCGTGAGGGTGAACTCGCCGGCCCGGTAGGTAGCCGAGGCCAGCTGAAAGCTCCCGCGGATCGCGTAGGCCGGAGCCAGTTCGGCCACGCGCAGCTGCGGGAGCAGCTCCGCCACCCAGAGCCGCAGGCCCGGCCGATCTCGGCTCTTCAGAAAGCGCTCGAGGGTGGCAAGCTCCTCCTGGCAGCGCGGACACTCGCGCACGTGAGCTGCGACCTCTTCCTGCTGGGCTCCCTCCAGCGTGCCCAGGTGGAGCTCTCCCAGGACGAGCGGGTCGGGGCAGCGAAGGCGGTACAGCTGCCGCGCCAGGGCGCGCTCGAGCGGATCCTGCGCTTCCATGGGCCCTCGCCTCCATCCTAACTGAACAAACGTCGCCTGGGCCGCTTTTTGACGCTGGTTCGGATCGATCCGCGGGGGCATCGGGCTGCGGAGGCAGAGACGTACAAATGTACGACTTTCTCCGGATCTAACCGTAAGGCATTTGTCGGCTTATTCTAGCATATGCTAGACTCAGTCTTACAATGCGTTAGAATGGATCTGCTACGTGGCGTGGGTGCGGGACCGGGTCCAGTGAAACGCGTGGCGGTCCCTCGGAGGTGGTCCATGGGTCGGCTCCTGGCGGAGGTCAAGAAGAGTTTCGGCCTGAGGGTCCACGACGCCCGGACGAGCGCGGGCCTGTCGCAGCGGGAGCTAGCCCGGGCTTTAGGCTTGCGCAGCGCGGTGGCGGTGGGCGACTGGGAACGCGGGAAGGCGTTCCCCAAGTTCGAGACCTTCCTCCGGCTGTGCGAGGTCCTGAACAAGCCGCCGGCGTTCTTCCTGGAGGGCTACACCGAGCCTCCCCGGGACGACGACCCGGTACAGGTCCTCGAGCGGTTGGAGCAGCGGATGCAGCAGCGCCACCTGGAGCTCCTGCACCGTCTGGAGCAACTCCCCGCGGAGGTGAGCGGGTGCGTGCCTCCCGACGAGGTTGCCCGCTTCCTGGATTCTATGGACTTCGAGCGGGACGTCCTACCCAACCTGCCCCTGGACGTGCGGGGGGCGCTCCGGGCGCGAAAGCTGCCCCCGGCCCTGGAGGACGCGGCCTACGGAATCGCCCGCAACGCGGCCTGGCACGCCTGGGAGGTCACCCGGGAAGCGGTGCGGGGCTGGCTGCGCCGCCAGCGCCGCCCGTGAGACCGTCGAACCTGTTAAAAACGTCAACGGGAGCCGCCCCGAGTGACCTGCCCGGCTCGCGCCGGCTCGACCTCTCGGGACCTTGCTCCGGTTGACAGTTCGAATTATATCTGCCGAGGCCCCGCCCCGCAATGGGGAACACGTGAGCGATTTTCACTACCTGAGAAAGAAC
>JBKBVM010000085.1:7132-7443 GCA_046289555.1 bacterium | reverse complement strand
GGGGGCGCTGTCCGGGGGCGAGCGGGTGCTGGTCGCTCTGGCGTGGGTGTTCGCCCTCCTGCGGACCCACCCGAGTCCCTTCTGCGTGTTCGACGAGATCGAGGCCGCCCTGGACGACGCCAACACGAGACGGGTGGTGGAGCTGCTGCGGGAGCTGGCCCAGCGCAGCCAGGTGGTGATCATCACCCACAACAAGGCCACCATGGAGGCGGCGGACGTGCTGTACGGCGTGACCACCGAGGAGCCGGGGGTGTCCTCGGTGGTGTCCATGCGCATCGCGCGACAGAGCCCCGAGCCGGTGGCGGTGCGCT
>JBKBVM010000085.1:0-7122 GCA_046289555.1 bacterium | reverse complement strand
AGGTACGGGGGCGGGGGCGTGCGCGGCCTGCGGAGGACGGTAAGCTTCTTGTACCGGCTGGCCAGGTTCCTGCGGGACCTGGAGGTGTTCTCCTCGGGGAACCCGCGGCGGATCGCCCGCCGGCTGCGCAACAAGCTGCTGGGCCGGTGGATGGGCCGGCTGTTCCGGCTGTAGCGGGACGTACACGTGTTCGCTACAATACTCGCAGGCGGAAGACCCAGGAGGTGTCGCCGTGCTGGCCACACAGATCCGGCAGAAGGACGGGGTGTTTTACTTCGTCGCGTACCGCGCGGAGGACCTGCTGGCGAAGGTGCGCTTCATGAGCCGGTTCTACGGAGAGGGGGAGACCATCGCGCCGGAGCCGGCGCCGGAGGGGGACGAGATCGCCCAGTTCATCGCCCGCATCGAGCGCAGCGACCGGGCGTTCCAGCGGCAGCTGTCGAGGCGCAAGGTCCGGGAGATCCTGAACTTCTACGAGACCGCGGGCGAGCAGCCGCCCATTCCGGGCACGGTGCTGCTGTTCACCCCGGAGCCGCTGCGCTTCGAGCCCCTGGATCGCTACGAGAGCGTGGGGGACCTGCGGGAGCCGGAGGGCAAGTACCTCATCATCGACGGGCAGCACCGCCTGGCGGCTCTGGAGTTCTACCGGCGCGAGCGGCCGGAGGACGCCCGGACCATCCAGGTGCCGTGCGTGATCTTCGACGGCCGCAGCGAGGACTTCGCCGCGGAGATGTTCGTGATCATCAACGCCACCCCCACCCGCATCAACAAGAGCCACCTGGTGGAGCTGTACGAGCGCGTGACCTGGTGGCAGGCCACCCCGGACAAGAAGTTCGCGGCCCGCGTGGCCCGCATGCTGTACGAAGAGCCCTCCAGCCCCCTGCGGTACAAGATCAACCGGCCCGGCGGACGGAGCCGTCAGGAGAAGTGGATCCTGCAGGCGGAGCTGTTCAACGAGCTGCACCGCTGGGCCCGGGCCACCTGGCCGGAGATCGAGCGGTCCGGGAGGCGGCCCGAGGACTACTACGGGATCCTGCGGGACTTCCTCCGGGCCGCGGAACGGGTGTGGCAGGACGCCTGGGGCAATCCCAACTACATGGTGACGCGTCCGGTCACCCTCAAGGCCATGATCCGGGTGTGCGCGGACCTGGCGGCCACGGACGCCGAGCCGGAAGAGGGGCGCGTTCGCCGTTGGGAGGAGCGGCTGCAGCCGTGGGCGGACCTGCGGCGGATGTTCCGGGCCGACGGGTTCTACGAGCGGTTCCCCGCCAAGGGACAGGTGGAACGCACCGCCCGCATCCACCGGGAGCTGGCCCGGGCCGCGGGGGTGGCGGTGCGGGAGCGGAAGGCAGGGGTGTGAGCCAGTTCCACAGCCGCCAGAAGTCCACCCGGCTGTCCTCCCCGTACGCCTCCGTGGACGAGTACACGTACACGCCGTCCTGGGGGTCCACGTCCAGCAGGTCCACGAGGTCGAAGAAGCTGAACGCCAGCACGTACGCGCCGGGGTCCCGGCGGACGGCCTGCGCGTCCACCAGGCGGGCGCGGTGGCGGTTGGTGAACACCTGCAGCCAGGTGTCGCGGGCCAGGCGCGGCCGGTCGTAAAACGCAAGCGCCGGGTGCTGGAGGATCTCATGAAAGCCCGGGTCCGCGGCGGCCAGGGCCTCCAGCAGGTACCCGTCCTTGGGCAGGACCGCTAGGCGGCGGTCGGTCTCCTGCGCCACCTGCAGGAAGGTCTGCAGCCGCTCCACCTGGCGGGGCCCGAAGTCCGCCACCACGAGCCGGCCCGGCCGTGAGGCCACCACCGCCCGGGCGTTGTCCAGTACCTGGGCTTCCGTGACCTGGTCTTGCGTCTCCCGGGTGAGGCGGGTGCCCTCCACCACCAGGACGTGCACCCGCTCGCGCTGGAGGTCTGCGATGAGGGCGTCCACCAGGTGGGCGTGGCGGCCGTGGCGCCGCAGGTCTCCCGTGTACACCACCAGCCCCTCCGAGCACTCGAAGGCGAAGGTCACGGCTCCCGGCACGGAGTGGTCCACGGGGTACACGCGCACGCGCACTCCCTCGTAAGCAGGCGCGGGAGGAGCCAGGGGCCGCGGGTCCAGGGCCCGCCGCTGCCTCGGCAGGGTGGTCCACAGGCGCTGCAGCTGCGCGGACGGCGTACCGTCCGCAGCATACGCGGGGCGGCCCACGCTTGCGCCGCTGCGGTCCGCCTCCAGTTCTCCGGACGGGTTGGGGCTGCGCAGTCGGCAGTACGCCAGCTCCCCGTAGAACTCCGCGGCCCCGGTGTCCTGGAGGGCCTTGAGGATCGCCAGGGTCAGCCGCGAGGCCACGAGGGGAAGGTCGCACCGGAGCACGCCCACGAGGCCGCAGTGGTCCAGGTGCGCGTGGCTGAGGAACACCGCGTGGACCTTTAGGGCAGGGGCTGCGAGGGGCGCGGAGAAGTCTGGCGCCAGCAGGTCCTCGCGGTAGATCCCACCCACCTGTGGGACCAGTCCCAGCTGCCACAGGTCGAACAGGCCGCGGGCCGTACGGGGCCCCAGGAACTCGTCAAAGTACTGGCCCCACCGCTGGTAGTTCAGACCGAAGTCCAGCAGGAACCCGGCCCGCCCCTCCCGCAGGTAGATCTTCGTCCCCCCGATGGTCCGGGCTCCGTCCAGCACCACCAGCTGCACGTCTGTCCTCCGGGTGTCGACGCCTCGGGCTGCCCGCCGGGGAAATTCCGGCCAGGTGCTGCCCCCTCCATCCAGGGTAGCGCCCCGGTGGGCGGGAAGGAGGAAACACAGGGAAGGCCGAAACCGGGCGGCGTGGTGAAGATCCTCGTGGACTGGAGGGAAGCCCGCTCCGGGGTCCCGGACCGGCTGCGGAGCCTGGGCGCGGAGGTGTTGGAGGCGAGTCTGCCCGTGGGCGACTACGTGCTGAGCCCGCGCGTGGGGGTCGAGCGCAAGACCGCGGCGGACTTCGTGGCGGCCCTGGTGCGCAAGCGGTTCGCCCTTCAAGCTGAGCGGCTCCGGCAGGCGTTCGAGCGTCCCGTGTACGTGGTGGAAGGGCGGCGCCTGTATGGCGTGCGGGACGTCCACCCCAACTTCGTGCGGGGCGCCCTCGCCACGCTGGCGGTGACCTACGGGATCCCCACGGTGTTCACGGAGGGCCCCGACGACACCGCGGCCTTCCTGTTCCTGGTCGCGCGGAGGGAGCAGTGGGGGGCGGATCCGGAAGGCCAGCTCGCGGTGCGGGAGCTCGGTCCCGCTTACCGCAAGGCCGGCGGCGTGCGGGACCACCAGAGGCGCATGCTGGCGGCCCTGCCGCAGGTAGGGCCTCAGCGCGCGGAAGTCCTGCTCCGTCACTTCGGCAGCGTGGAACGCCTCGCCACCGCGAGTGTGGAAGAGCTCGCCCGGGTCCCCGGGATCGGCAGGGTCCTGGCGCGGCGCATCCGCGAGGCCATGGTCGCCGACCTGGACCCCTCCCTGCAGGGCGAGGACCGGTAGGCCGGATCAGCGGATCAGCGTGATCCGCCCCTCCACCCGCGGGCTGATGGTCCGCAGCTTCTGGATGGCCTCCATCACCGCGTTGGCCATGACGGGGCCGTCCACGGGGGAGACGAGCACCTGACCCGCAGCCAGCATGGCGTAGCCGTCGCCGCCCCGGAGCATGAAGTCGTTGGTCGCCACGGTGTACGTGGCCGCCTCGTCCAGGGGGCGGTCCCCCACCCGGACTTCCAGGATGCGGGAGCCCGCCGGTCGCGACGGGTTGAAGGTGTACCGGAGCCCGGACACCTGCGGGAAGCGGCCCGCCACCTGTTCCCACTGGCTCACCCCGTTCTCCAGGGCCGCACGGATCACCGCGCCGGTCACCGCCACCTTGACCACCACGTTGCCGAACGGCAGCCACGCCAGGACGTCCTTGCGGGTGATCCTCCCCGCGGGGAACAGGGCGTTGGTCCGGATTCCGCCCCCGTTGGTGATGGCCACGTCCGCCCCGACCGCAGCCCGCATGACGTCCGCGATGAAGTTCCCCAGGTTGGACTCCTGCTGGCGTACCGTGACGTTCCGGGCGTCCAGGGGGACCGTGGTCTCGCCGATGGGGACCTCCAGCTCCTTGCTGAGCCGCTCCGAGTAGTGCCGGACCAGCTTGGCCATCTCCGGGTCGGGTGGGATCCGCTCGTCCACGTCCACCAGCTGGTGTTGGGCACGGCGCGACCCGTCGAGGCTCAGGCGGGTGACGCCGAGCCACTTGGCGTCGGAGCCGGCCTTGGCCACCAGCCGGCCTCCCACGGTGGCCACCAGCGGGTCGTGCTCGTGCCCCCCGATGACCAGGTCCACCTCCGGCACCTCCCGCAGGAGCTGCTGGTCCTGCGCCATGCTCAGGTGGGTCAGGGCCACGATCACCCGGGCTCCCCGGGCCCGCAGGATGCGGACCACCTCTCGGGTCACGGTGAACACGTTGCCGAAGGTGGTGTTCCCCGGGGACGAGAGCACCGCGGTGTCCTCCGTCAGCAGGCCCACGATTCCCACGGGCACGCCTCCGGGGGAGAGCACCAGCCACGGTTTGACGCCCGGGAAGGGGCGCAGGCCCGGCGCGAACACGTTGCTCACGACCCACGGAAAACGTGACTCCCGGACACGCCTGGCCAGTTCCTCGGGCCCGTAGTCGAACTCGTGGTTGCCGAAGGTGGCCGCGTCTACCCCCAGGTGGTTCATCCCGTCGATGAGCTGCGCTCCCTTGAAGATGGACGACTCCACGGAAGGCGAGATGAGGTCTCCCGCGAACAGCAGCAGGCTCGGGCGCTCCTGCGCGCGGTGGCGCTTCACCACCGTGGCGAGGCGGTCGAACCCTCCCCGTCGCCCTCCGTCCACCGCGGTGAGCTGGTAGACGTCGTTGAAGTGCAGGATCGTGAGGACGGGGGGCTGGCTGGGCGCCGGCAGCGCCAGCACCAAGGCCAGGGCTACGCCAAACAGGACCGTGCGAACCCGTTTCGGGGTCATCGGCATCCCCTCCCGCCAGCAGCATAGGGCCGGCGCGGGCACGACGAAAGACGTTCGCGCCGGGGAGTTAGGGAACCAGGACCAGGCGGCCCAGGAGTCGGCCGCGGCGCACCCGTTCCAGCGCCTTATTGACTTGGTCCAGGGGGACTGCTTCCACGTGCCAGCGCAACCTGCCGGAGCGGGCGAGCGCCACCACCTCCCGGAGTTCTTCCAGCGACCCCCACACGGAGTTGGTGAGGTGGACCTCCGCGGGCACGCGGTCGAAGCTGAAAGGGAGTTGACCGCCTGCCGCACCCACCTGCACTACCAGGCCGCCGGGTTCTACGGCCTCCAAAGCCAGCCGGAGGGTGGCGGAGGACCCCACGAAGTCGAACACCACCTGCACCCGAGGCACCTTTTCCCGGGGGTGCAGCACCGCCTGCGCGCCCAGGTCGAGCACCCAGGGGAACTTGCGGCGGTCGCGCTCCACCGCCACCACCCGGGCCGGGGACAGCAGGCGAACGTACTGCACCGCGAACTGGCCCAGCCCGCCCGCACCCACCACCAGGGCCGTGGTGCCTTCCCGCAACCACGGCAGGGCCCGTCGGACGGCGCGGTACGGGGTCAGTCCCGCGTCCGCCAGGGGGGCCGCTCGCACGGGATCCAGGTCTCCCAGGGGTACGAGATACCGGGTCGAGGGAACCCGGACCCACTCCGCGTAGCCGCCGTCGCAGGTCCAGCCCGCCTGCTGGGCTTCGGGACAGAGCTGTTCTTCGCCCTGCTGACAGAACCGGCACTGCCCGCACCCCCAGCTGGCGTACACGAGGACGTGTCCCAGCCCCTCCGCGTAACCGGCCACCTCGTGCCCCAGGACCAGGGGCAGGGGAGCCTCGAACCGGCCGTCCGCCAGGGAGACGTCGCTGTGGCAGACCCCGCACCCCAGCACGCGCACGAGGACCCCCTCGCCGCGCGGCCTGGGCCGCGGGCGCCGCTCCACGCGCAGGGGCCGGCCCGGACGGTACAGTACCGCAGCCTTCACCCCCGGTGGGGTTCGCCACGCCGGACCCACGCTCCCCTTTACCGGGCTGCCGCCGGGTGGTAAACACGGCTCGGAGACCTCCGGACGGGTACCCGCGGGGCGTGCGTCATCTGTCCCCGCCCGGAAGGATCCGAATCTCCAGCCGGGGGAGGACGCTATGCGCAGGGTGTTCGCGGGCTTGCTGGTGTTCATGTGGATGACGGCGGTGGGGTGGGCGGCGCCCACAGGCTTCCGCGTGGAAGGGGACGCCAGGGCGTGGGAGGAAGTCGGTCAGGCCCTGGCGCGTCTTGCGTCGTTGCGAAGCTACCGGGCACGAGTGGATCTCGGCCAGGGGCAGACCATGGCGGTGGAGTTCGTGAACCCCGACCGCGTGCGCATGGTGGTGGCCGGTGGGGAGATGGAGATCGTGCGGGTGGGCCAACAGCAGCGCTTCCGTATGGCCGGGGGGCCCTGGCAGTGCGTCGCCACCGTGCCCATGCCGGAGGTGCCCACCGGCCGGCCCGCGGAGGGGGAGACCGCCGTAACGATACACCGCGGGCCGGAGGCCCAGGTCGGGGGAGAACGCACGCGGACCTACCGCTACTGGTTCGGGACGCGGCTGGAGTCCGTCATGCGGCTGTACGTTTCAGTACGGACAGGACTTCCCCGGCGGCTGGAGATGTTGGACGCGCGGGGCCGCACCGAGGTGACCGTGGACTACGGGGACTTCAACGCGCCCATTCAGATCGAGCTGCCGCCCTGCTAGGGAGCGGCGCGAAGGCCGTCCGGTCCGGAAGGGGACTGTGATGGGGAGGAGCGCGGCGCTGGCCACGAGGCTGGCCGCGGTGGCGGTGGCGCTCGTGCTGTCGTCGGCGCCCGTGGCCGCGCAGGCCACCCTCCCGGAAGAGCAAGAGCTGGCCATCGGGCGGGCGGTAGCGGCCCGCCTGATGGCGCAGCACGGGATGGTGGCCGACCCGGACTGGCTCGCCTTCCTTTCTGGGTTGCGGGACCGTCTCGTCCCGTTCTCCGGCCGGACCCACGTCCCCTACCGGATCGCCATCCTGGATCACCGGGAGCCCAACGCGGTGAGCACGCCGGGATGGATCTTCGTCACCACCGGCCTGATCCGGTTGAACCCAGACGCAG